>JAJRSY010000315.1 GCA_024278565.1 Bacteroidota bacterium | reverse complement strand
GTATGGCCTGTTCATACTTGTCTTGGGCGATATAGGCATTTCCAATTTTATAGTTTATACGCTGAGAGGTTATACTATTGATCCCAACAAAAGCAGATTTGTTCTCCACTACTGGTGTGGACAGCTTCTTAAGTTGGTCAAGGCTTCTTTTGCGCATTTTTATTTCTTCATTGTACCTGTTCTTCTTATTATAAAAATCGGCAACCTTCTCTTTCTCTTGAATAGCTCTTTGTGGTGCTTCGCTCTCGGCCAGTTTCAATGAATTTCCATAAAACCCCTCGGCTTCAACTGCCCGATCCGTATTGGCATAGGCATCAGCGATCTTAGAGTTGAGATCTGTCATTTTAGGGGTGATCTGATTCTTCTTTGCTACCATAAGTCCTTGTTCGTAAAAAGCGACCGCTTGATTGATTTGGCTCAGGCCCTTATGGGCATCCCCTAGGCTTTCATACAATTGAACTTGTTGAAAAGGCACCATGTTCTTTACCTTGACCAAAGGGACCAACACTTTTTTCGCATTTTCATAGTCGTGGTTCAGCAGGTACACAGCACCCAATAATAGGGTTGTTTTTGTTGATTTATGTGCTTCAAGGGCATCTTCGAGATTGGTAATGGCAAGATCGTATTGCTTATAATACCGGTATACTTCGCCCAATGTTGTCAAAGAGGAGGCCAACTTCTTTTTATTGTCACCTTTGCCCAACTGGGCTATTGATCGGGTGATAAAATCAATACTTTTCCCAATATCTTTTTTCTTGTAAAAGTTGGCCGAATCAAGGTACGATCGATGCCATGAAACTGAACGCTTGAATAATTTTCTCGATCTTCGACCACTGTTTTTCACCGAATAGCCCTCTACCAAGACATCAATATCCTCACCGCTCTTTATGGTATACCGTTTGGTCTCGAACTCTGGGCTTTCAAAGGTCAGTACATCACCTATTTCAGCGTTGACCCTATATTTCCCTTGTGAATCTGTAAGGGTATATGCGCCCTTACCGGTCGAGACGGCGACCCCTGAAATTGGTGCATGGTTCTCCTTGCCCTGTACCGAACCCCTAATTTCGACACGCCTAACCTTCTCTGAGATCTGTGCACCTACAGAGAAACATCCGAAGAAAACCAATAACAATATGTAGATATGCTTTGTCATAGTTGCCAATACAACGTAAACTTAGCTGATTTAAGTGTTACTAAAAAATGGGAGAATTATAAAACCGACCCTAAAAACATTTTCTTTTTACCTCTTGCACAACCGAAATACCCTTTTGCGCATTCAAAAGGCCACTTCACTCATTCCTTGTTTTTTTACAACTAGTTTAAAAATACTTTTACCCCATAAAATATACTAAAAAACACCATGAAACAATTCGTAAAAACAAGATTGAAAAAATACATCACCATACTTCTAGTGGTATTCATTGCATTGTTCATTTTTAGACTGGTCTATGGTTATAAAACTGTCGGCGAGCATCAAGTATCCCAAGTTTTTAATGAACCGGTATTCTCTGAATCAGTTGTGGTATCGACGGAAGGGAGAAAAAACTATGCCTCCATAAAATACAAACAGAATACCGGGCAAATACCCGTTAGTATCGATCAGAAGTACGAAAAAATAGCGGACATCAATACCCTATCGACCAAGTTTGATATGGAGGAAAAACAAATTCGGGCACAGATTGAAGGCTACGACGGCCTGATTCAATTTGAAAACAAAAGTGGCAACAAAGGATACCGTAGATTAAACCTTACCATAGGTATTCCACCAGAAAATTTCGATTCTATTTATGCCGATCTAATTAAAATAGGCGCAATACAATCGAAACAAATAACAAAAACCGATAAGACCAATGAGTACAAAGAGTTGAACGCCAAAAAGACATCTTTAGAAAAAATACGTAGTTCACTTGTTGATCTAAAGTCTAAAGGAGGTAGAATCGATGAGTATATGCAACTTGAAAATCGTATTCTAGAAATCAATCAGCAACTTCAAGGACTTGGTGTAAGCCTCGGAAATTTTGATGGTGAAAACGAATTCTGTACGGTCAAGATTTTACTCTCGGAAGGAAAAACAACTACGATTGGCATTTTACAATGGGTAAAAGTTGCCTTAGAATGGACCGTAAAAACCTATTTGATGTTGATGGCAACTCTTACTTTTATCAGCCTCTTTGCTTATTTACTCCTTTTATCCATAGAAAAAATACGAACGCCCGCATACCGTACGGGCAATAAAAATTAGTTTAACTTAATTCTATCAAATTATGAAAAATGTAAAACAAGCCTGCCTGTCAGTAAGGCAGGTATTCGGAATGGGACTATTGTCCTTCACACTGGCAACAGCTTACGCTTGTGAGCCCAAAATAAAAAAAAGGAAGACAGCGCCTCTTATTGCACAGGCATCGATAAATGACGAAAAAGAAAGTAACAACACCGTTAAAATCGCATTGTTGCTCGATACCAGTAATAGTATGGACGGTCTTATCAACCAAGCAAAAGCACAGTTGTGGGATATTGTCAACAAATTCACCCATGCAAAATGTGGTAACGATACCCGGCCCAAATTGCAAATTGCGATCTACCAATATGGCAATGACAACCTTTCATCACGTGAAGGGTATATACAACAGGTACTTGGCTTCAGTAACGACCTTGATGAGATTTCTGAGAAATTGTTCTCTTTGACCACCAATGGCGGTGAGGAATATTGCGGAGAGGTCATACAAACCTCTTTGAAGCAGTTAGATTGGGGCAAAAACCCCGATAACCTTAAAATGATATTCATTGCGGGCAACGAACCCTTTACCCAAGGTAAATTGAACTACCGTGACGCAACAACAAATGCCAAAGAAAAAGATGTCATTGTGAACACCATTTTTTGCGGCGACTATGAACAGGGCATCAATACCGAATGGAAAAAAGGTGCGACCCTGACCGGTGGTGAATATATTGCTATTGACCATAACCGTCGTATTGTTCATATCGATACCCCATATGATGAGGTTATCATCAGGCTCAATTCAAAATTGAATGGCACGTACATTTCATATGGTTCAATGGGCCGATCAAAAATAAGGTTACAATCTGTTCAAGACACGAATGCTATGGAAATGGAGGAAGGTGTTGCCATAAAGCGTGCAGTAAGCAAGAGCTCAAGACTGTACAATAATTCTTCTTGGGATTTGGTGGATGCTTCTGAAGATTACCAATTTGATATTTCAGAGATTGAAAAAGAAGATTTACCGGAAGAACTAAAAGACAAATCGACAGCCGAGCTGAACGCTTATATAAAAGAAAAAAAATCGGAACGAAGCAGCATACAGAGAGAAATTCAGGAAGCGAACAAAAAGCGAGAGGCCTATATTGCAAAAAACCAAAAAGAGGGCTCAGAGGGTGAATTGCAGAACGCCATGATTGAAGCCATTAAAAAGCAAGCTGAAAAAAAAGATTATCGATGGGAGTAAGACCAAAAACCTATCGCAATTCTGAAGGCACAAAAAGGGGTTTGAAAAAAATGAGCAAAATTTAGTTGGTTAGTGTTTCAAAATGGGGGTCGTTCTTATGTAAGAATGCCTCCATTTTATTACTGGGCAGCCGGGCAATAACAGTCGTACCTTCGCTCGCTTTGTCCGAAATCATACCCAATCGTGATTTGGTGAAACCCTCCATTATCAAATCGTATATCACCCATTTGGTACGAGTAATTATAAGAAATTAAAAAGTTTTTGATGTTTGCACCTACGATAGGGGTTATCAATTGCAATCGTTGTTCACCGAAACTACCATCTGACTGAAACTGGCCTCCCTCAAAACTTCTTCTGTACGATAGGCCGCCCCAGATTCTGCCAAAATCAACATCTTTATAGATTTTGGCATTGATATCCAACGTTTTTTCACGTGTGAATTCGGTCATTTGAAACAAAACCGATGGCTCAACCTGCCATTCACTTTTGCCAAATACATAGCCTACAGAAAACAAATACCTTCTCAGATTGTCAAACTCAATGGCAGAATAAAGATCTCTTCCACTTCCCAATAGGTTCAAAGCAGCAATATGGGCATAGAATTCCATTTTGCTATAAGACAGCCCGAGATCCACATTGAAATAACTAACGCTATTGTTCGATCCGGAAATAAATGGATCCGGAATCACTGAACGAAACTCAGATTCATCTAAATTGCTTTGTAAAAGACCGCCACTAAGTCCGAATGAGAGTTGATCCAAATAGCGTGCATCACCGCCCAACTTCAAGTGGTGTGCATAGGTCAACTTAGCACCCGTTTGCGAGTGGTAGCCATTGGCATCGTTAAACACTATGGCACCAATACCACTATTACTTTCGCCTAATCTGAAATTTGCGTTCAAGGTCTGTAAACTTGGTGCTTCATCTACGCTGAACCATTGTTTTCTAATGGTACCTCGTATTTTTCCACCTTGGCTGATACCAGCCATTGACGGGTATACCAGATAGTAATTATCGGCTAGGTAATCAAAATAAACGGGAATACCTTCCTGCGCAAATGATTGGGCAGTAAAAGCCAAAAAGGAGAGGAAAAGCAATAAACGATTTTTCATTTAGTGTATGGGAATAACAATCTTATCGACCAAGTATACAGTATAACGGATGAATTGCAACAATAGTATATACGTATTAACTAAGAATAACTTCGTATTTTTACACAAATTCAAAGGCAATGAAAGAATATTCTATTACAGTAATAGAGACCCAGAACCCCACTATATTAAAATTTGAAAGTAATCATTTTATAACCACGGGTACTAATTACGAGTTCAATACTATTGACGAAGCCAAAAACTCGCCCTTGGCGCAACAATTGTTTCATCTACCCTTTATAAAAGCTGTATATATTTCGGGTAATTTCATTGGCTTGGAACGATATGATATTGTGGAATGGAATGATGTCAAAGACGAGGTTGCGCAACAGTTGGTCGAATACTTGAACTCAGGAGCGCCTATAGTATCAGAAGAAGAAAACTCAAAGAAAGTTGCTGTAACAGTTTATGCCGAGGTAACCCCCAACCCATCAACCATGAAATTCGTAGTAAACAAGCGTATAGTACCTACTATTTTTGAATTTAAAAATATTGATGAGGCCAACGGATCAGATTTGGCGAAACAACTTTTTCATTTTCCGTTCGTAAAACAGGTTTTCTTGGATGAAAACTATGTATCGATAACCAAATTCGATGTGGCCGATTGGGATGATATCACCATGGAGTTACGAGAAATGATACGCAATTTCATCGCTGATGGCAAAGAGGTAATATCTGCCGACAGTATTTCACAAAACAACGCCGGACTGCCACTTAAAAGCGAGAAAACAAAAGACTTTGATGATATCTCCTTACAAATCATTGATATTTTAGAAGCGTATGTAAAACCAGCGGTAGCTGAAGATGGCGGAAATATTCAGTTTAAATCTTATGATGAGGATAGCAAAACCGTTCATGTTATATTACAGGGCGCTTGCAGCGGATGCCCATCTTCAACCTTCACCCTAAAAAACGGAATCGAGGTCATGTTACAAGATATGATGAACGGCAAAGTCGAACACGTAGTTGCCCTGAATGGGTAAACCATTGATTTTAATTAAAGTTTATGGAACCTTGGTTGAATCAAAAATTAGGGTTGGTGGTGAATGAACTAATCGTTTTAATTCCGTATCTTAATCAAAATCTAAATTCAAATTATTATGGCAATTTTAAAAGTAATTGAAGTACTGGCAAATTCTGGAAAAAGTTGGGAAGATGCCACCAAAAAAGCGGTTGCCCAAGCGGCTAAATCAGTTAACAATATTAAATCGGTTTATGTTCAAGATCAAAGTGCGAGTGTTGATGATGGCGAAATCAAAGAATTTCGTGTAAACGTCAAAATCACCTTTGTGGTTAAATAACAAATTTTAAGTGTATTTATTAAAAAAAGGTATCCGAAAAGATACCTTTTTTTATGTAAAATTACTTTGATGGATAAAAAGAAATAGCATTGAACTCTATCAGATTAGTCATAACTTTAGCCATGCTCAAGTATATCCATATATTAGTCCTGCCCTTTATTTGGTTGAACGGATGCGCCCAAAACCCAGAAACTATGTCAGACAAATACACCAATGACCTCATTAACGAAACCAGCCCCTATCTCTTACAGCACGCACATAATCCGGTAAACTGGGAAGCATGGAGTCCTGAAGTTCTTGAAAGAGCTAAGAAAGAAAACAAGTTGTTGCTCATAAGTATTGGTTATGCGGCCTGCCATTGGTGCCATGTCATGGAGCATGAAAGTTTTGAAAACGAAGAGGTGGCTCAAGTCATGAACGACAATTTCATCAACATAAAAATTGACCGAGAAGAACGCCCAGATGTGGATCATATATATATGGATGCCCTTCAAATGATGACCGGTAGCGGGGGTTGGCCATTAAATATTGTAGCCCTACCCGATGGCAGACCTTTTTGGGGGGCGACCTATGTCAAAAAGGATGATTGGATGCGTATTTTAGAGCAGTTATCGACACTGTACCAAAAAGACCCTAAGAAACCTGAGGAATATGCCGAAAAATTAGCCGAGGGCATTAAGGCCATCAATCTTGTTGAGAGCAACACGGATCAGCAACTTTTTTCCTTAGAACAACTACATACCGCTGTAAAAGACTGGTCAAACTTTTTTGATACCTCAATGGGAGGTTACAAACGTGCGCCCAAATTCATGATGCCGGTCAACCTGAATTTTCTACTTCACTTCGGCACCACTCAAAAAGACGCGGATATCTTAAAATATGTAAATACTACCCTGACAAAAATGGCTTGGGGCGGTCTTTTCGACCATGTTGGAGGAGGGTTTTCACGATATTCAGTAGACGCCAAATGGCATGTTCCCCATTTTGAGAAAATGCTGTATGATAATGGGCAATTGGTTAGTTTGTATGCGAAAGCCTATGCGGTCACAAAAAACGAACTCTACAAAAGCACCGTAGAACGAACTATTGGTTTTGTACAAGAAGAATTGACCGATAAGAGCAATGGTTTCTATTCCTCTTTGGATGCTGATAGTTTGACCGAAACAGGAGCACTTGAAGAAGGTGCGTATTACGTTTGGCAAGAAGAGGAGCTAAAATCGTTGTTGGGTGCTAACTTCAAAATTTTTAAAGACTATTTCAATATTAACAGCTATGGCCATTGGGAGCACGGCAACTATGTACTGATTAGAGACTCCGAAGGTGAAAAAATAGCCAAAAAGCACGGCATGGGCATTGGGGAATTGAACGAATTGATTAACGATTGCCTACAACTACTGAACACCGAAAGAAGCAAGAGAAACAGGCCCAGATTAGATGATAAGATACTTACCTCATGGAACGGATTGATGTTAAAAGGGTTGGTAGATGCATATCGTTATCTTGGCAATGAAGCGTATTTGACCCTTGCCCTAAAAAATGCCAACTTCATTCACGAAGATTTAATGAAAGAAGATGGCGGACTTTTTCATAACCACAAAAACGGAAAAAGTACTATCAATGGATATTTAGAAGATTATGCTTCGGTTATAGATGCGTTCATAGGGCTGTATGAAGTAACTCTTGATGAGATATGGTTGTTTCGCGCCAAGGCATTGACCCACTATTGCAATGAGAATTTTTTCGATACTGAAAGCCAATTGTTCTTCTTTACTTCAAAACAAGACGACTACATCATCCGCAGAACTTTGGAGGTTTCTGACAATGTTGTGCCCGCCTCAAACTCGATCATGGCGATAAACCTCTTTAAATTATCCAAATTTTTTCCTGATGAAAATTTCGAGAAAATTTCTTTGAACATGCTCAAGAACATACAAGAAAATTTCGAAAAGAACGCACAAAACCATGCCAATTGGTTGCAACTCAATTTGTTCATGAACAAACCTTTCTACGAAGTGGCACTAGTGGGTGAAAAGTATAGAGAAAAGGCCAAAGAACTAAATAGTCACTACTTACCCCATACAATTATGGCGGCAACCAAAAAAGAAAGTCCCCTTTCAATACTACAAAATCGAGCGATAAAAGATAAGACCTTAATCTATGTTTGCCAACATGGCTCATGTAAGCTTCCAGTATCTGACCCCAGAGAGGCTTTGACTTTATTGAATGAATAATTTGAATACTGGTGCTACATTTAAGATATACTAGGCTTTTTTTTCTTTTGCTGTAGTATAAAATCTTTCAGATAATAAGGTTTAAAATAAGCCACATCTTCAAAATCGGCTGTCTTAAATTTCATGTATGATAGCTGAGACATTTCTTCTGCAGAAGGCACTGATTTTATATCGTATTCTATAGAGGTACTTTTGAGCACATCTAGGCATTTTTCGGCACCACTGCCCAGCAATTTCACCCTTCCTTTTTTTAAAAAAGTAGCGAAAGATGTATCATCGATAATTTCCGCTTTGGTTTCTCGAATCTCGTTTAGCTGCGTATCAAAGACTCTAGAATATACTTCCATACGGCGAGCATCTAAAAGAGGAATGATATAATCAACCTTAGATTCTCTCGCTTGACTGGCGATACTCTTTAGGGTAGATACTGAAATCAGAGGAACATCCAACGAAAAACACAACCCCTTTGCGGCTGAAACTCCAATACGTAATCCAGTATAAGAACCTGGCCCTTTACTCACAGCAATAGCATTAACATCAGTCAATGACAAGGAGGATTCTTTCAACACCTCTTGTATGAAAATATGTAATTGCTCAGAATGCGAATAATTGGGTGTATCATGCTCTTTGATGGCGATAGTTTTCCCATCTTTTGCAATGCTTACCGAACAGTTGGTAGTCGCCGTCTCTAAGTTAAGGATGATTGCCATAGTGGGTACAAAGATAGCTTTAATCGCTGTCTTGAGAGCTACAAGATTTTGAAAACCTTGTAGGTCTGTCACAAAACCTTGTAGGCCTTAATCGAGTGTAATGGGAATTCCGAAATAGAACTCCAACACCTTCAGCCTGAATATATAATCATATTTTGTGCGGATCACATCTGCCTCGGCATTGTCAACACGAGACTGCGCCTGACTGAAATCAAAGGCGTTCATCAAACCCACCTCAAAACGTTCTTTTGAATATTGATATGCCAAACGTCGGGCTTCCAAAGTTTTCTCCGCAGCTTGG
>JAJRSY010000314.1 GCA_024278565.1 Bacteroidota bacterium | reverse complement strand
CGAGCAAATCATCAAAGAAGCCGATGTCGGAATACGGAACCGTCTTTCACCAAAGGATTGCCAAGGTGAGATTGCGAGAGTAATTTCTACGATCTGCGGAGAAGAAGGAGTCAACATCAAGAAACTTCGTTCCGGAAGTAGGCCCTCTGCCAGGCTAGTAGTATAATTCTTATTTGAAAATAGATACCGTTACGCGGCCTTTACAATATTTTATTCCTTTCGATTTGATAAAGTTAATTTCCTCTATCTTGAATTTCACACCTCCGGGTGTACTCCTGAAAAAACTAATTCGTTCATAGCCATTTTTTAAGACTGTTTTTCTCTTCAAATCCCACACCTTTAGATTATGGATAAGGCCATTTTTTTCATAAACCTTGATATAGCAACCGTAACCTCTACTTCCAATGGATTTTGAAATATTTTCGACACCGGTATATACAGAAAACAGACTACCATTTTTTAGGGTTATATAAGATCGGCGGGAGGGAGTCATATTTCCCTTTTTGCTACAGGTAAAAAAAACTATCCCTTGTCCAAGCGTCTCACAGTGAACAGAAGCGGCCAACCCGAAAACAAAAAGAATAACTAAAAAATATTTAATCATCTCAGCTCCTGTTTTTTTGAACTAATATGGGAGAGAACGATAAAAGAATAACCTGGTTTTAACTCAAAGGGAATACTAGAAAAAATGATAGGGTAATAAAGAGAATAATTAAGGGGTGTCACGTTGCGGAAAAACGCGTGGTTTGGTTGCTAACTTAGTCACAATGAACTGAATGGAAATTTGACTCATGCTTAAATTGACCAACATCGAAATTCAAAAACACAACGGTGACAAAGCAAATCTATCACGAAAACAAAAAAACCAAGCAAATCCATACAAGTTAGTTGTTCTTTTTGCCGTAATAGCTGGAGTTTTAAGCTGGGGAGCCTATAAATACTATCAGATAAACAATAAAACTTCGGACCAACCAAACCAAAAAACTACAGACTCAAAACCCTTAAGATATCAAGGTGCAAAGGTTACCGCTCAAAATAATCTAAACAAATATTGTTCTAATAATAATTACAAAAATCCAACATCAATACAAAGCAACAACGGTAAAATTTATTATTGGACAGATAAAAAAGGTGTTGTACATGCAACAAACACAGATATTCCTGTAAATATCAATTCGGTAAAATCCATTAATGAAAAGAACCCATTTAATAAAAGAACTCCAATCAAAATAAATGGTGGAAGTATAAATATACCAGTTACTTTTACTAATAACGGTATTACAATCACCACTGAAATGGTAATTGATACTGGATGTACAACGACCTTAATTAATACAGAATTAGCCCGAAGGCTAAAATTGAAAAAAACAAACAACAAGCGGTTTACGGTTGCAGACGGAAGAACAGTTTATGGAGAAAGCGGGAAAATAGACTCTCTTAAAGTTGGACCATACACAGAAAATAATATAGAAATTGCTTACCAAAAACATGCAGGCGCGGCCAACAGTGGCCTTCTGGGCATGAATTTCCTTAAAAAACACCCTTTCAGCATAGACATAAAAAATAAAGCAATTATATGGCAATAATCATATAGGTTCGTATGTTAGGAGAGGTGGGGGCCGTTCGTGAAATAATTCTTTTCTTGTCATTTACGTTCTCTTCTGATCTACATTTCGAATGCCGAGAAAAAGCGGGCTTCTCGCCGAATCACCTGACGGGTGCTTTTCAATGGTGTGGTGAGTGGCGCAACGCAACAACAAAGAAGCCATCGTGTGTTTTCGAGGAAGTATGAAGCTCTTTTGCTATATCATTATGCGGTGAAATATATGAACTGGCCACGGAAAAATGATCGTGAACGGTACGAGATCGAAGGTTTTATTGAATCATATAAAAGA
Organism: Bacteroidota bacterium; assembly: GCA_024278565.1. Classification (GTDB taxonomy): domain Bacteria; phylum Bacteroidota; class Bacteroidia; order Flavobacteriales; family Flavobacteriaceae; genus Maribacter_C. Next base: position 619 of record JAJRSY010000314.1, on the reverse strand, counting down.
TTGAAACACGGGAGGAATTTCATTGTAGTTGAAACGAATGAAAGACCAGACAGAATAGTCGAAGATAAAGAAACGGGAGAAAAGTTTGGAGTTGAGCTTACATCAGAATATCTGAGTGATAAAAGCGTCCCGGACAGGCATATGAATAATAAGTCGGCACAAATTCCAGACAACCACCAAAATATCGATACCTATGAAAAACGGATTTTAAACAGAATAGAGGAGAAAATGAACAAAGCCCGCCAAGGTTACGACCTAAGCTACCCTCTTATACTATCAGTCTATTTGAATGAGTATGAATCCATGTATATGGATGAAGAGTATTGGCGAGATTTTTCAAAAAGAAATGACAGCTTTTTTGATACTATTGATCCATTCGTAGAGGTTGTCTTTTGGCCATTACCAAATGATTTGGTTGTATCCGTTAGAAATAATAAAGAACAAGTCGCATAACAATGCTGCTGCAAGGGACCGCTGGAACTGCGCGGCCCCTGAGCAGCGGCGATAGGGTGGACCGCTCGCTACGCTCACAAACGGAACACCCTATCGACCCGCTGTCGAGGACCTCGAACACAATCAAAGACAGGGTCAGACAGGGGGACGCCCTTAATATTTAAAT
>JAJRSY010000313.1 GCA_024278565.1 Bacteroidota bacterium | reverse complement strand
AAGATTAGAAGTTTTATCTAAAGAGACCCCCTACCAAATGATAGGCAGGGCCGTCTTTCGTCTTTTACCGGACACTAGTGAATTTTAATGTAATATACTCCTGCCAAATGGAAATCCGGGAGAATCTAGGCAGGGGTTTTTTCTCATACCAACCTGCCTGCCGGTAGGCAGGGGCAAAATTTTTCGGCATAGCCTCAGCTACGGCGATAAATTTTAACGAAGGTATGGGGAGAAATACCAAGCCTGCCTGCCGGCAGGTAGAAATTTCGGATTTCCATTTGGCAGGAGTATATATTGGAGTTTGACTATTTGCTCAAATACATCTTACGCCTAGCATACAGATTATAAAACTTATCATCTTTTAAATCGTCAATAAAAAGAATGCTCTCACCTGTACTCTTCATTTCAGGCCCTAGGTTCTTATTTACGTTCGGAAATTTGTTGAAAGAGAAGACCGGTTGTTTTATGGCATAGCCCTTTAATCGGGGATTAAAAGTAAAGTCCTTTACTTTTTTCTCACCCAACATTACCTTGGTCGCATAGTTTACATAAGGTTCTTTATACGCTTTGGCAATAAAGGGTACGGTTCTAGATGCCCGTGGGTTGGCCTCTATGATATACACCATATCGTTCTTAATGGCGAATTGTACGTTTATCAAACCTACGGTGTTCAATGCCAAGGCTATTTTTTTGGTGTGATCTTTGATTTGCTGCATCACAAATTCCCCTAAATTAAATGGGGGCAGCATAGCATTCGAATCACCTGAATGAATTCCGCAGGGCTCGATATGTTCCATAATACCTATGATATACACGTCCTTACCATCGCAAATGGCATCGGCCTCAGCCTCTATGGCACCATCTAAATAATGATCCAACAATAGCTTGTTGTTCGGAATCTTCCGCAATAGATCCACAACATGCTTTTCAAGCTCTTCCCGATTGATAACGATCTTCATGCCCTGACCGCCCAATACATACGAAGGCCGGACCAATAAAGGAAAATCGAGCTTATCTGATAATTTAAGAGCTTCCTCGGCGGTTTCGGCAACCCCAAACTCGGGAAAGGGAATATCGTTTTCAAGCAATAGATTCGAGAAACTGCCCCGGTCTTCGGCCAGATCCAATGATTCAAAACTGGTGCCGATAATCTTTATACCGTACTTCGATAATTTCTCGGCAAGCTTTAAAGCCGTCTGACCGCCCAATTGAACAATTACACCTTCTGGCTTTTCGTGTTGGATGATATCGTAGATATGTTCCCAGAAAACAGGTTCGAAATACAATTTATCGGCCGTATCAAAATCAGTGGAAACGGTTTCAGGGTTACAGTTGATCATTATGGTCTCATAACCGCATTCGGCAGCGGCAAGTACACCGTGCACACAGCAATAATCGAACTCAATGCCCTGCCCTATTCTATTGGGTCCTGAACCCAGGACAACTACTTTTTTCTTATCGGTGACAATGCTATCGTTCTGTACATATAAACCACCCTCTGGGGTTTCTATCTCAGCTTCAAAGGTAGAATAGTAATAAGGGGTCATGGCCTTGAACTCAGCGGCACAGGTATCTACCAGTTTGTAAACCCGGTTGATGCCCAGCTCTGTGCGTTTATTGTGCACCTCGCTCTCATAACAATCGAGCATGTGTGCGATCTGCCTATCGGCAAAGCCCTTTTGCTTGGCCTCTAGCAATAGTTCTTTGGAGAGGCTGGCCACGGTATATTTTGAAATCTCTTTTTCAAGTTGGTGCAGCTCCTCATATTGTTTCAAGAACCACATATCTATTTTTGTGATCTCGTGTATGCGACTCAACGGAATGCCCATTTGTATGGCGTCATAGATCACGAATACACGGTCCCAACTAGCTACGGTCAATTTACTGATGATCTGGTCGTAGTCTTTGTACCCTTTTCCATCGGCGCCCAGTCCGTTTCTTTTGATCTCAAGCGATTGGGTTGCCTTGTGCAGGGCTTCTTGAAAAGAACGCCCAATGCCCATTACCTCGCCCACCGATTTCATTTGCAGCCCTAAACTACGGTCAGAACCTTCAAATTTATCGAAGTTCCATCGGGGTATCTTTACGATTACATAATCCAACGTTGGCTCGAACAGAGCCGATGTTGATTTGGTGATTTGATTTTGAAGCTCGTCCAAATGATATCCTATGGCAAGTTTTGTCGCTATTTTGGCAATGGGGTACCCCGTTGCCTTCGATGCCAATGCCGATGACCTTGAAACCCTTGGGTTGATCTCGATTGCAATAATATCTTCCTTTTCATCAGGACTGACGGCAAACTGCACATTGCACCCACCTGCAAAATCACCGATACTGCGCATCATTTTGATTGCCATATCACGCATTCTTTGATAGGTGGTGTCTGAAAGGGTCATTGTTGGCGCAACGGTAATCGAATCACCCGTATGTATGCCCATGGGATCCATATTCTCAATGGCACAGATAATGACCACATTATCGTTCTTGTCACGAAGTAGTTCGAGCTCATATTCCTTCCATCCCATCAAAGCCTTATCGATCATCACTTCATGTATGGGCGATACCTCAAGACCTATACTTAACAGCTCATCAAAATCTTCGGGTTTGTATACAATCGAAGCACCAGCACCACCTAGGGTATAAGATGCCCGTATCACCAACGGAAAACCAAATTCTTGGGCTATCTCCTTACCCTTTAAAAATGAGGTTGCCGTCATTTGGGGAGCCATACCAACACCTATTTTCAACATCAGCTCGCGAAATTGTTCCCTATCTTCAGTAATGTTTATGGCATTGATATCCACGCCTATAAGTTCGACTTCAAAATCTTTCCAGATTCCCTTTTCATCGGCCTCAATACATAGGTTCAAGGCCGTCTGCCCTCCCATGGTGGGCAGTACCGCATCGATTTGGGGGTGCTCGGTCAGTATCTCGACAATCGATTTTGTGGTCAATGGTTTTAAATACACATGATCGGCCATTGAAGGGTCTGTCATAATGGTAGCCGGGTTGCTATTGATCAAGACGGTCTCAATACCCTCTTCACTCATAGAACGCAACGATTGCGAACCGGCATAATCGAACTCACAGGCCTGCCCGATCACAATAGGACCGGAACCAATAATCAAAACGGAATTTAAATCTTTTCTTTTGGGCATTCTAACTAATAGTTATTTTGGGGATTAAAGGTCAAAAAAAAAGGTGCTACTTTCGAAAAAGTAACACCTTAAATATTTTAAAAAAATACAATCATTATTTTTTGTGTCTGGTCTCAGATGATACAGAAAGTTTTTTTCGTCCTTTTGCCCTACGTCGGGCAAGAACCTTTCTTCCGCTTACAGAAGCCATACGCTCTCTAAAACCATGTTTGTTTCTTCTCTTTCTTTTTGATGGCTGGTATGTCCTTTTTTTACCTGGCATTTTAAAATCCTTTTCGTTGTTGCAATGTAAAGCAGAACGACCTGCAAAACTGGGCGCAAATATACAAAGAGTTTTTACTTTGGCAAGTACAATATAAAAAATATTTCTCAAGATTGCCTGCCATCGGCAAGTTGGTTTTTGTTACTTTTGCCCAAACCCCGTTTAAGCATAAAATCTTCGATAAATGAGATTGATTTATACCCTTATTCTTTTTTTACTCAGTTCTTCCATCCTGTTAGCACAAACAGTTTTAGAGTATGACCTAAAAGAAGGTGATGTGTTTACCGTACAGCAAAATGCCGAACAGGTCATTGTTCAAGACGTTGATGGCGCCACCCATGAGCTGACCAACAGCCTGAACGGCGTTCTCGAATTCAGGGTGTTGGAAGAAAAAGAAGATAGCTATCAAATTGCACTTACATTCAAAGACCTTAACCTTAAAATGATTTCAAGTATACAAGGTGAGCTGATGAACGTAAAAGCCAAAGAAGTATCTGAAGACGCTATGCAATCGCAAATTTTTAATAGTTTGTTGAACACCCCTGTTGAACTGACCTTATCAAAAACCGGAGATATTCTTAAAGTTGTTGGTGGTGATAGCCTAGTGGCAAAAATGGCAAATGCTTCTGGTATCGAAGATGGGTTTTCAAAGAACTTGATGAAAAAATCACTTGAAAAAGAGTTCGGGTCCGAGGCACTTTCAAACAATTACAAACAAATGACCTTTATCTATACTACCGAAAGGGTGAATATCGGTGATACATGGCAGAATGAGTATACTGGAAAACTCAATGCCAGGAATACATGGTCTTTGATTGAAATTACAGATACCGAAGCCCTAATAAGAGGTAAAGCTGAAATAACTATGAGCGTTACCGAAGCCGTAACCACTATGGCCCTTACAGGAACCCAGGATACCGAAATAAAAACCGACCGAGCCTCAGGTTTTATATCAATGATGACCGTAAAGGGCGAGTCAAAGGGCATTTCTAAAATGCCCCAAATGAGCGATCAAGATATTCCAACAACCATAAAATCAACAATCACCTACCAATTAATCAAAGAGTAGCATGTTCAATAAAATTTTTAAACTAATCATTGCAGGTCTTATCATCGCCTACGCCGTTTATCAATTTATCGAAGGAAATATTGGCAATGGCATATTCTTGATATCAATTTCATTGGTTTTCATATTTCTGTATTTCAGGAACGAGATGATCTTATTGGCTTTTCTTCGGATGAGGAAACAAGACCTTGCCGGTACTCAAAAATGGTTGGGCAAAATAACCAATCCCGAAACGGCACTTACCTTAAAACAACAAGGGTACTATAACTATTTATACGGAATCATTTTTTCACAGACCAACCTTACCCAGGCCGAAAAATATTTTAAAAAAGCACTGAAATTCGGGTTAACGATGGACTATGACCTTGCCATGGCCAAATTGAGCCTTGCTGGCATTGCGATGCAAAAACGTCGTAAAAGAGAGGCAACCATGCTTTTGAACGAGGCAAAAAAGCTCGATAAAAATGATATGCTCAAAGAACAGATCAAGATGATGAAGCAACAGATGAAGAAAATCTAGGGAAGAGCCATATATTAAGGTCCAGTCTTATAAAATCCTTTATTGGGAATTTCAATCGTATATTTTTTACCCGATTTGTTGTTAAGATGCGCTTCTCGCAACCAAGGGTTATGTCTTTTTAATATCTTATAGTTGATTTCGTACTGCTTGGCAAAAGTCGCAAAACTCAAAACCGGTTTATCGACCTCAACCTTAAACGTGGGTACGGCAGAATACAGATCTTCTGTCTCTAAATCAAAGCCATATTTTCCAGGATGGCTCAATATCTCTTTTATGGCCATGATTCGAAAAACATACCTACCCGTCTCTTGCCCCAATAAAAGGTCGTAATAGGCATCTACTTGCTGTATACCCAAGTACTTATCGATAGAACCTGTGCCAGCGTTATAGGAAGCTGCAGCAAGCGTCCAATTTCCGTATTTCTTTTTATACTTGTTCAAATATCTACAAGCGACTTCGGTAGATTTTTCAAGATGATAACGTTCATCAACATTGGCATTGATCTCTAGGCCGTATTGTTTGCCCGTAGCTTTCATAATCTGCCAAAAACCGGTAGCACCAGCCCTTGACACTACATTATCGAGTCCACTTTCAGCGACCGCCAGGTACTTAAAATCATCGGGGATGCCATTTTTTGCCAAAATTGGTTCGATAATAGGAAAGTACTTATGGGCCCGTTTCATCAACAAAATGGCATTGGACTGCCAGTAGGTGTTTACTAGAAACTCCCTATCTACACGCTCCATTACCTCGGGATCGTTCAAAGGAACCATTTCGCCGGCAAAATTCAGATTCTCCGGAATATCAATGGCAGAAATACTATACCCTTCGGATACATGTTTATCTTTTCCATCTGAAGCGTCGTCTGAACCATTGGTATCACCAACCTTATTTTGTACAGCAAATACCAAAGTACTTACCACCAAAATAATACCCAAGAGCATCAATAAATTTTTTAAAATCTTCATTTGTTTCTGTTTTTATTGATATAGTCCTTCAATTTATTTAATCTGGCGGATATAGTTTAGAATTTTAAACCTGCCCATCCAGTTTACCCACCCGTTCGACAGGCGGGTTCAACTTACTAAAAATCAACACGTCCAAGGTCTGCCGTCTATTAGTCTATTCTCGCCATGTTAATAATACCCATTCAAAGTTAATAATACAACTTTATTATTGTAAAATAATTGTGGGCAAGTGTTCATTAAACCATTTGGCTCTGTGAATGATCATAGTGTGGGTGCCGTTTTCCACTGTTATGCAATTCTCAATATTGGCAATCGGAAAAACGGCGTCCTTATCTCCATGAATATGAACTAGGCCATCAGGGCGATACGTTTGTCTCCAGTTTACAATTTGGTCTATCGACCAATCCAAATAATATTTGTCCTTTACCGAAAGAAACTCCTCGTACAATTCAAGGCGTTTGATGACCGTCTCACCAAAAGCATATTTGGCCAGGAGCTCCATATTGTTGACCAGGCCCGTGGGCAGTAGTTTGTGAATTTTGGTGTATTTGGCAAAAACCATGCGTTTGGGCAGTTCTGATTCGTGCTTGACACTCGAAACAACGATCACTTTTTTTATGGGAATATGCCTTGCTATCTCCTGTACCAACATGCCACCAAATGAAACACCCACCAAAATAGGATTT
>JAJRSY010000312.1 GCA_024278565.1 Bacteroidota bacterium | reverse complement strand
CCCCCGACCCCTCCAGAGGGAGGGGCAGATCCTGCAAAAGCCGGGGGTTCATAGGTGTCGAGAAACGGTTCCCTCCCTTCGGGGGAGGGTTAGCCTGCCGGACAGGCAGGGGTGGGGACGGCTCCAAAGTGAAACTGTCCAGATCTGTTCGGTTTAGGGAAATTTGTCGTGCACCCGTCGGTCGGTTATAGCATTCCTCTCTAAAAAACCATTATTTTTGCAGTATGCTCGAAAACAAAAGCCAAGAACGTACTTCATTGGAACAATTGGGTGAATTTGGGTTGATCGACCATTTGACCAAAGACTTCACCATTAATCACAAATCAACCCTGAAAGGAATCGGAGATGACGCTGCAATACTTGATTTTAAAGACAAAAAAGCCGTAGTATCCACAGATCTATTGATCGAGGGCGTGCATTTCGACCTCAGCTATATGCCTTTAAAACACTTGGGCTACAAAGCAGTAATGGTAAATCTCTCAGACATCTATGCCATGAACGCCATAGCCACCCAGATCACGGTTTCTATTGCGGTATCAAATCGTTTTCCTTTGGAGGCGTTGGAAGAACTCTACGCAGGCATTGCTCTGGCCGCAGAAAAATATAAAATAGATTTGATAGGGGGCGACACGACCTCATCAACCACGGGCCTGCTCATTAGCATTACCGCCCTTGGGGAAGCAATCGATACAAATATCGTTTACCGTAACGGGGCAAAACCCAATGACCTATTGGTAGTTTCAGGAGATTTAGGTGGTGCCTATATGGGCTTACAGGTTTTGGAACGAGAAAAGGAGGTTTTTAAGGTAAACCCCAACAGCCAACCTGACCTTGAACCCTATTCATACATTGTTGAGCGCCAGCTAAAACCCGAGGCCCGTAACGATATTCCAAAATTGTTCGAAAAACTAGGCGTGCAGCCTACTTCAATGATCGACATCAGTGACGGACTTTCTTCTGAAATTTTGCATTTGTGCAAACAAAGTGCAGTTGGCTGCAATCTGTTTGAAGATAAGATTCCGTTGGATCCAACAGTTATAGCTGCCTGTGAAGAATTCAAAATCGATAGCACCATGGTGGCGCTCAATGGGGGTGAAGATTATGAGCTTTTATTTACAATCGACCAAGATGAATTCCCAAAAATAAAAGGGAACCCCAACCTTAGTGTTATTGGGCATATGACCGGTGCCTCAGAAGGTGTTCACTTGATTACAAGAGGTGATACCAAAATTAAGTTGACCGCCCAAGGGTGGAATTCTTTTGATACAAAGAGGTAAATTCACTGTAATGGAACCATTTAAAATATTAAAAAACACCCTATTAACACTGGCTATTGCCTCTTTGGTATTCAGCTGTGCTTCAATACCCAAATTATCAAAAGTGGCCAAACAAACCATCAATAAGGTGTTGAAAGAACCCATACCCGAAATGATAAAAGGCGAAACGGGCTTTGCCATCAATGACGGAAACAAGATATGGTACGAAAAAACACGTACAGATCCAAAAACGAAGGGCACGGTACTTCTGATAATGGGCAATGGGCAAGACGCATTGAGCTGGCCGATCGAGTTCATTTCAAATTTCACCAAAGCCGGTTATCAAGTTATCAGATTTGATCATCGGGGTACGGGCTGGTCAACCTATGGCCAAAAATGGAAAAAGAAAAATGCGTACTCCTTGAATGACATGGCCCAAGATGCCATTGCGATTTTGGATACATTAGAGATTCAGAAAGCGCATATCGTGGGTGTCTCGATGGGCGGTATGATAGCACAGCTCATGGCAATCGAACATCCTGACAAAATTAAAACCCTAACTTCAATAATGTCTTCTGGCGATGTTTTGGATGAGGAGCTTTCGCCAATATCAAACGAGGTCATGCCCAAGATAATACGCACAGTGCTCAAACATGGGTTTTTTGGCAACAAGAAAGGCCAGATCAAACGGCAAATCATTCAAAAAAGAATTCTTATGGGCGCTGCCTCCGGTGAAATCGACATAAAGAGCTTGGCGCAAAACTCACTGTATACTCTTAAAAAGAGAAATGGATATAAGCTATTGGCGGCCAAACACCATTACATTGCCATAATAAATGCAAAACCCCGCCACAAAGCCTTGGGCAATTTGACCTTGCCCACTCTCATCGTTCATGGAATGGAAGACCCAATGATGCCCATAACTCATGGCAGAAAGTTGGCGGCCACAATTTCAAATGCAGAAAGCTTGTTCGTGAAAAATATGGGGCATGACCTGCCCGATAGTGCCATTGATGAAATTACCGATGCTATTAGTTCAACTTTTGAAAGGAGTTTGAAGTGAATGGCATAGATTAGGGCAAAAAAATATCCCGCTAGAAAAGCAGGATTGATTCAAAATAATGTTTATAAAAAATTCCCGAAAATCAAGGGCGATCCTTTCTAAACTGTTGTGGGGCAAACGACAGAGGAGAGTAGTGGTGCTTACTTAATTTCCAGGAATAAATTTTGAACTCCGTAGCCTTAATAGGGCGTGGAATTCGGTGCCAAAGCATAGTTAAGCTGCATGTTCTGCGGCTCTATGTCTTTTTTGATAAATAATTTCCAATGTTTTATTGATGTCCTGTAATTCAGGGGTTAATGTTGAAAGATGTCCGCTTACATCTGTGGTCACTTCTTTACCACAATGAACACATTTGTATTCTTTTATATGCTGTGTTACTTTTTTCGAAACGGAGTAGTGATGTCCGAAGATGTTACAAAATACTTTTTTCATGCTAGTAGGTTTATCGTATAATTTTGGCGTTTGGGAACCAAAAAAATATTTAAAAATTCGGGTCAAAATTCAAAGTGGTTCAATTTGAAACACATGAGACTAAAGAACGTCATGTATCTTCTTTTTATTTGATACCCGTGTTGATTCTTGCGGTATTTTCGATGAACTGCATTTTTTTCGTTGAACGGATATTTTTCTACGATTAACGACGCACATAGTTTTGGTCAGGTAACAGGTCAAATATCAAAACTTTCGAAAATACCCTCAAAAAAAGGAAGCAAGTCACTTTGCGCAATGAACTGGTTTAAACTTTTTGTTTGGAACCGAAAATATCGGCTTTTGTGACCAGATGAAGTCATTTTTTAACAGCATAGCAGGGCTATGGTGGGTAAAAATGGCGAAATATGGGTGCAAAACCTGCCAGCCGGCAGGTGTGATATTTGCAGGTAAAAGAAAAAGTTTAAACCAGTTCTATCAAAAAGCCGATCGCATTCAATTTTCCCATCTTACCTTTCTAACTTATTTTTGATGAACAAAACCAAAAGAGACCTTTCTGATTTTGTGGTATTTTCGACCAGACACTACTTAGCACTATTATTGAACAAAAAAAGAAGTTCTTTTAGCTTTATGGTATCTTGACCTTTCTCATTCACTAATTCCAACTATCCCAATTCTAACCCTCTTTTTGTAATAGCGCCGACTACTACAGTTGAGACGCCCTTTGTTTCCACATATATTATTTCCGTCACAGTCGGTGGGGTTAAAAACTATGTCCGCACAATGACTTCCCAGTTGAAAATATTGTTTGTTTCTAAAAATATATAATTCCAAAAAAAACTCACATCCTATTTCCTGCTCTTCGTATTTAACCATATTGAACTCTTCCAATTTGACATCTATACAGTCGTTCACGATCTCATTGTTTTTTGTACAACCGAGGATCACTGCCAATATTGTAAAAAATATTGCTTTAAAATTCCCCATGATTATCTTATATCAGAGCTTATAAACAAATCTACCTCTATAAAGATGGTTTATTTCGAAATCGTTGCGTTGGTCAGCTAGTGTTTTTACGATTTTTGTGTTGTTTTGCGCACACTAACATAAGATAATGCTACACTTTAACGAACCACATCACGGGCTAAGCCAAGTTGACAGGATTTATGTCGCAAACCTCGATAAATCAACACCTCTATACTCACTTTGAGAAGATCCACATTTAAAGGTTTACCGACTTGTGTATGAGCAGTAAGGGCTTAAAATGTTCGGTTCTACCACTAATGTTGTGGAAGGTTCAGATTAGTTCAAAATGAAAAATGAATGTTAAAATGCTTTAATGAGAGAATAGAACAATTATAATTGTTTACATATCAATATATTACATATTTTTTTATTCAAGCATTGATTCATTATATCATTTTCATGTTGTTTTTTAAGATGATTTATAACTAAAAATAGAATATTACCCACACAAATAGTGGTAGAACCATATATAATAAATTGTGATTCCTATTTTCATTTTTTTAAATTGTTGGCAACGTGTGAGTAAGGATCCTCCCCCTTTGGGGGCGGCTAGTATCATGTCAAAATAATAATGAAACATTATATTTGTAAGTAATTTATATATTTGTGTAAACTTTAATATGTCATGTTAAAAAAAATACATCTCACAAATAATGAGTACGATTATTTATTCAATTTTATTAAAACGGGGAAAAAGAGTGGCAAGGAATTAGAAAGGAGCTATGTTTTATTGGCCCT
>JAJRSY010000311.1 GCA_024278565.1 Bacteroidota bacterium | reverse complement strand
GCCGTGCTTCTTGCTTTTTTGAAGGCTCAACAGGGCTTTTTGCATGTTCGCTACCGAGTAGGGGTTTTTCAACTGTTCGCCAAGTTCCATTTCATTGGGCTGCGAAGCTTGTTCTTCAACGGCGGCCTCTGCTTGTGGCTCCTGAACCAGAACTTCTTCTTTTTGACAGGCTGACACGGCCAATAGCAGCAGTGCCGAACCCATAAGCTTAAAACCTTTCAATGTGCTTTTCATTTTCTTGGTGTTTTTGATTGGTATCAATTATGTTGCCCCAAGATAACACCAAAATGGTATTCCTACAAATTAGAGTACAAATTAGAGTACAAATTTAACAATACTTTAATTTTTAACCTGCTGCGGCAAAAAGCATGATTTTCTTACACAGACCTGTTCGCCTACAACAATTTTCCCATAATCTTATAATGAATATGCACCGCCATACTATCTGAAAGGCTAGCAACATAGCAACAGGCGTTCAATAGAATATTATAAAGTGAAATATCCGTTCGCTGATAAAATTCTGGTAGCGTCTGTAGCATCAACTTGTCATAATTAGTGGCGCTACCTTCTTTCTCATGAACCAAAGCCCTAGTATACACTTCTAGAATATCAGAGATGATCTTATAGCCGGCAATCTCTTTCCCCACTACCTCCTGTGATCGGTATATCTTTTCAACGCTCAATGAAATAATATCGGTTATTTGGGCCGAATATTTGCTCTTATCGAGCAAAGAAACCTCAAACGTACCTTCTAAAATAGCCTTTTCATTTTCAATAAAAACTTCGATGGCATCGCTGATCAGTGTATTTATCGCCAATGCCCGTAGGTAACCCAATCGATCCTCTCTATATTTGAGGGTATTGTACTTTTTGGTATTGATGCTGTCCTTTACCAATTTTATAAGATACTCCAAGGCATAATCTTCTGAAATCAGACCTAAATTGATTCCATCTTCAAAATCTATGATAGTATAACAAATATCATCGGCGGCTTCTACCAAAAAAGTCAATGGGTGTCTTGAAAAACTAATAGCGTCACCCTTTCTAGTCTGTATCAACCCCAATTCATTGGCAACATCTTGAAACGTGTTTTTCTCAGATTGAAAAAAACCGAATTTCTTATCGGCGATATGTTTTGTCGGTTTTTTTGGTAGCGATTCTTTCGGGTATTTCATAAAGGCTCCCAAAGTGGCATAACTCAAACGGAGACCCCCATCAACACCTTCCCGTGTTTCGGTCAACAGCTTGAAACCATTGGCATTGCCCTCAAAATCAATAATATCTTGGTATTCTTTTTTAGATAAGACTGATTGGTGTTTTTTTCCTTCTCCGCTCTTAAAAAATTCCCCTATTGCCTTTTCGCCACTATGGCCAAAGGGTGGGTTGCCAATGTCATGTGATAAGGCTGCGGCGGCCACGATAGCGCCAAAATCATTGAATTTATAGCCGTGTACTTCTTGCAGGTAGGGGTGTTTTTCTAAAATATGCCGACCTGCGATCCTGCCCAAACTTCTACCTACCACTGAAACTTCTAAACTGTGTGTTAAACGGGTATGAACAAAATCGGTCTTTGAAAGTGGTATCACTTGCGTCTTGTCTTGCAAACTGCGAAAGGCCGAAGAAAATATGACCCGGTCATAATCGACCTCAAACCCCAAACGGGTCTCATCTTGCTCTTTTCGGAGTCTTTTGTGGGTATCGCCATGGCGTTTAAGAGAGAGCAGTTTTTCCCAGTTCATAGTAGTTGTTTATGGGCTGCAAGATACTGTTTTTTGAAAGCACCCGATTCTTGGAAATTTTCTCTCTAAATTATTTTTAAGATGATAACATCTAGGCATCCATTTTAACATTGAACCAGTAATTTTCAAAAATTAACATTATCGAAACATTAACTTAACATTGTTATTGGTTATTTGCAGTGACAAAAACCAAATTACCTGTATGAAATCCAAAATCCTTTCTCTTGGATTGTTCCTATCTGTTTCCTTTCTATCATTTTCACAAGAAACGAATGCCCCAAAATTCGGAAAAGGCCTTTTTAACCTTGTGGGCCAGGACAGTACTTGGACCATGAAGATAGCCACCCGCATGCAATTTTTGAGCATAGCCGATTGGGAAGAAGGATCTGATGGCGGACTTGTAAACCCAGAACAAAATGCATTGGTTCGCCGTGCACGGTTAAAATTCGATGGTTTTGCCTATTCGCCAAAACTTAAATACAAAATGGAACTGGGCTTGACCAATAGGGATATTTCCGGGGCTTCCGAATTCACCGGCAATGCCCCAAGATATATTCTGGATGCCGTAGTGATGTGGAATTTTTACCAAAACTTTGAACTGTGGGTAGGCCAAACGAAACTGCCCGGCAATATAGAACGTGTTATCTCTTCGGGAAACCTACAACAGGTAGATCGTTCCCTACTTAACAACAGATTCAATATAGATCGTGATATGGGCATTCAAATAAGACATCATTTTAACCTATCGGATAATTTTTTAATTCGTGAAAAACTGGCCATTTCACAAGGGGAGGGCAGGAACATAACCACAGGGAATCTGGGTGGCCACCAATATACCGCCCGATTGGAACTCCTTCCTTTCGGGAAGTTCATAAGCAAGGGAGAGTATAGCGCAAGTGACCTTGAGCGTGAGGTTAAGCCCAGGCTAATGCTTGCGGCAACCTATGATATGAACAAGAATGCCGTAAGGAACAGGAGCAATATGGGCTCTTATATGATCAATGATGTTGGGTTTTATGAAACCGACATCAATACCTTCTTTTTGGATATAATGTTCAAGTACAATGGTTTTTCTTTTATGGGGGAATATGCCAATAGAGACGCCAAAGATGCCATTGCCAAAAATTCAGACGGTACTACCGAAACAGGTAACATCGTTCAGGTAGGAAATGGTTTAAACCTACAAGCTGGATACCTGTTCAATACCGATTGGGAGGTTTCAGGAAGGTATACAGCGATTAAACTCAATGAAGGTATTACAGGTGAAAACCCGGAAAACCAGTACACCCTAGGGCTTTCAAAATATATAGTGGGCCATAAGTTAAAGGTCCAAACAGATCTGAGCTATCTTTCTGTCACTAATGGAACAAATCGATTAATGTATCGATTACAATTGGATGTTCATTTCTAAAACAAAAAATAACCTTTAGATAACACCGTACACCAACTTACATTTGATATTTGCAAACTATGGACAATATATACTTGATAATGGTAATTGCGCTGGCCGTCTTGGCAGTTGCGGATTTAGTGGTGGGCGTTAGTAACGATGCCGTTAACTTTTTAAACTCGGCCATTGGCTCCAAGGCCATTTCGTTTCGAACGATAATGATCGTGGCCAGTTTGGGTATCGCAGCAGGTGCTGTTTTTTCAAGCGGTATGATGGAGGTGGCCCGAAAGGGAATCTTCAACCCTGGCGAATTCTACTTTGCCGAGATCATGTTCATCTTCATGGCGGTAATGATCACCGATATACTGTTGCTTGATTTTTTCAACACTTTGGGAATGCCGACCTCTACAACGGTATCAATAGTGTTTGAACTTTTGGGTGCTGCCGTTGCCATGGCTTTGATAAAGATCGCTGCCGACAACGGGAATTTTTCTGATGTGGTCAACTATATCAATACTGAAAAAGCGACCGATATTATTGTCGGAATATTATTGTCGGTGGTGGTCGCCTTTTCAATAGGTGCGTTTGTACAATGGATCTCAAGATTGCTCTTGTCGTATGATTTTGAGAAAAAATCAAAATGGGCAGCTGCACTTTTCGGCGGGGTCGCACTTTCTGCCATCACGTATTTTATATTGATGAAGGGCATTAAAGGAACTGCATACGCCAAAGAGAGCTTTGATCTTATCGGCGGGGTTACCATAAAGGATTTCTTGGAAACAAAATGGATCTCAATAGTTGCCGTAAATTTTGTGGTTTGGTCGTTGCTATCATACCTCTTGATAAATTTTGCCAAAGTCAACATTTACAAATTAATAATCGGCGTAGGTACATTTGCCCTAGCACTTGCCTTTGCGGGCAACGATCTGGTGAACTTTATCGGGGTTCCCATTGCCGCGTGGCAGTCATATGAAGCTTGGTCGGCATCAGGGGTGGCAGCAACCGAGTTCAGTATGGATATATTATCAAAAAAAGTACCTACCCCAAATTTACTTTTGTTTATAGCCGGAATTATCATGGTTCTTACCCTGTGGTTTTCAAGCAAAGCCAAAGCCGTTGTGAAAACCTCTCTAGATCTTGCAAGTCAAGGAGAGACCAAAGAACGTTTTCAACCAAATTTTCTTTCAAGAAGTATAGTTAGGTTTGCTATTGGAGTATCGAACGTTACTTCTTCGATCCTACCAAATTCCGTCAATAAAAAAATAGAAGAACAGTTCACAAAACCGATAATTTCACTGCCTAGGGACAAAGTTTATGAAATGCCAGCCTTTGATATGGTCAGGGCCGCGGTAAATCTTATGGTGGCAGGTATCTTGATATCAATTGCCACATCTTATAAACTGCCCCTGTCAACCACCTACGTAACCTTTATGGTGGCCATGGGCACTTCTTTGGCCGATAGGGCCTGGGGGGCAGAAAGTGCGGTGTATAGGGTGGCCGGCGTACTCAATGTAATCGGTGGTTGGTTCGGTACGGCACTTATTGCCTTCGTCGCCTCAGGAGTTGTTTTGACCCTGATTAGCTTTGGTAAAGGTGCGGCAATCGCAGTATTGTTGTTTGCTACCATATTACTTTTGGCGAGAAACTATATTTCCTATAACAAAAAATCGAAAAAAATTCAGGAAGAAGATACATTGAGCAGATCAGAAAGCAGTTCAATACAAGGGGTTATTGAAGAAAGCGCCAACAACATCTCAAACGTACTGAAAAGAACCAATAAAATATACGCCAATTCCATTAACGGTCTTGCACAACAGGATTTGGATTTACTGAGAAAGAATAAGAAACAGGGGGTGAAACTCTCAACTGAAATAGATGATATGCGCGATCATATTTTCTATTTTATTAAAAATCTAGATGAAAACAGTGTAGCTGCAAGTAGTTTCTATATTAATGCACTTGGCTATCTGACCGATATTGCCCAATCATTGGAATATATTGGCAAAGTAAGCCATAAACATGTTAACAACAACCACAAAAAGCTCAAATACAACCAAATAAAAGAGCTTAAAGAGATTGAACTAAAACTCGAAGAGATATTTAACGAAACCCAAAATGCTTTTAAAGAACGTTCTTTTGAGCAGATCGGGGTCATATTGAACAAAAAACAAGAACTGTTCGATCTGGTCTCTGAAAGAATTCAAAAGCAAATAGCTCGAACACGAACCGAAGAATCGAGTCCGAAGAACACCGCATTGTACTTTTCATTGCTGTTGGAAACAAAAGATCTAATGACCGCAACAATGAACCTGTTGCAACAATACTATAACGAGCATGATAGTTCTGTTTTGCCGGCAACAGTAGAGCAACCTGAAGAAAAATAGTTGTTGATCTATGAATATTAGGCACCTTAGTATCATAATTTATGATGATGCTAAGGTGCTTTCTTTTGTTCGCAACATTACTGTTTATTAATACAGCTTTTGGTCAAGACTTGACCGGAAATCAACTGTTGCAAAAAGCAATAGAATATCACGACCCCAATGGTTCATGGTCATCTTTTAAAGGAAGATTGTCAATTACCATGAATACCCCTGACGGAAAAGAAAGGGTTAGTGATATCACCATAGACCTTCTCAAACAATATTTTCATCTAACCTCAACAAGAGATCGTATTATCATCGAACAGACCTTGAACCAAGGAGAATGTAAATTCTTGCTCAACGGAAGCCCAAAAATATCTAAAGAAGATAAAAAAAACCGCCGGTTGACCTGTGAACGGGCCAACATGATAAAAAATTATGGCTATATTCTATAATATGACTGAATTAGAACCGGTTCGCCATATCTCCCATGCGGACTGTCCGGCGAAGGCATAATATGCGAAGGCCTTGAGCCGTTGGCCGTCGTTCTTTATGCGTTCCAGTACCATGAACCAGTTC
>JAJRSY010000310.1 GCA_024278565.1 Bacteroidota bacterium | reverse complement strand
CAAGAGGTATTTCAAAGGGCTTTGATACCCAACGCACCCAGCGATATGTTCGTCGCCCTCGGTGCCAATGATCAAAAAATATATGTTGTTCCGAGTAAAGATCTGGTCATTGTTCGTAGCGGCGAAAGTGCAGGAACCGAACAATTGGGACTTTCGAGTTTTGACAACGAGCTGTGGGCAAAAATCAATGCAGTGATCGAATAAACTACTCTTAGGCAGCACCGTGGAGGTATTTGAAAAAATAAAAAAAGCCACGAATGCACGAATAATAAGTTAGGTTCTATGTCGAATATAGTGGGTAATTTAATTAACTCAAGTTACGCAAAAGGTTGCAATGCTTAACTTTGTGTCATGGAAAATATACAGGACATCTACACGGACTACCTTCTGAGCAGTTTCGGCCAGGCCAGTGCAACGGGGCTCTCCTCACTACTGGACGAGAACATTTCCCATGACAGCATCACCCGCCACCTTTGCGGCACCGCCCATGGCGAGAAGGAACTTTGGCTCTCGGTCAAACCGTTCGTGAAGAAGTACCGTAGCGAGGATGCCTGCCCGATATTCGACGACACCATCATCGAGAAGCCGTACAGCAAGGTGGACGAGCACAACTGTTATCACTATGACCACTCCAAGGGCAGGAACGTCAAGGGCATTAACCTGTTGAACTGTCTTTACCATAGCGGGGCCGAGACCGGCACCGTCCGCTGCCCGGTAAACTATAGGCTGGTGCCCAAGCCCGTGCATTATTGCGAGGTGGCCACCAAGAAGGAGAAGCGCAAGGGTGCCGTGTCCAAGAACGAGATGTTCAGGGAGATGGTCGGGCAAGTAGTGCACAACCAGTTGCCTTTCCGTTACGTATTGGCCGACAGTTGGTTCTGCTCCAACGACAATATGAGGTCGGTCGACAAAAAGGACAAGTTCTCCATCTTCGAGATCAAGACCAACCGTTTGGCCTGTCGCGATGGGACACAAAGGGACAATGGGCAATGGACGGGGATAACCGAGATGGTCACCGGCGATGCCCCTGTGGAGGTCTTTCTAAAGGGTCTTGACATCAAGGTTCTTTTGGTAAGGCAGGTCTTTACGAACAAGGACGGCTCCACGGGGGAAAGGTATCTGGTGTCCAACGACCTTGACCTGGACAGTGCCGACCTGCCTGTCCGGCAGGCGGGTTTCATGACGGTCTACAAAAAACGGTGGAGTGTCGAGGAATACCACAAGGGAATCAAGCAGAACGCCTCGACCGGCAGGTCGCCCGCAAACTCGTTGAAGGCACGGGCCAACCATATATTCCATTCCATAATTGGCATACGTCAAACTGGAGAAGCTAAGACCGGCCCACGGCACTGACCATTTTGCCATGAGGGCGAAGGTATATCTGGCAGCCGTCAAGGCCGCCTACAAGGAACCCAACAAGATCAGGGGAATGGAAGTGGATTATGAACTTGCGTAACTTGAGTCAATAACTTAATAACCAGAATGGTCAGGGCGGATAAATTATATCAAACGAAAATTATAAGTAATTAGCTACTGACCTCTAAAGTAATTAACTACTGACCTCTAAACTCTTAAATAAATTAGCTGATATTCATTTCTATTTCATAATATTTTACTAATATTACATTAATTATTAAGTTTTTTTTAACACAGTCATTCGGTATTAAAAGAAATTTCAGTTAACTCAAATTATTATTTAAACAAACAACTGAATAACTAAACAACTAAAGATTATGAATCAAAAACACGATTTCAATTCGTTAAAGACCAAAAAAAGAAGCTCTTTTCTTCGATTGGCTCTTTTTTCGATGATGATTTGTTTTGGGGCACAACTGGCTCTGGCAAATCCGGAAACTAATTTCACAGCGGTAAACCTGGGCGAAACGATGCAATCATCGGTGACCGGTACGGTGACCGATGCCGACGGCACTCCCCTACCAGGCGCCAACGTATTGGTAAAGGGCACAACAACAGGTACCCAAACTGATTTTGACGGTAACTACACTATTAATGTAGAAGGTGAAGCTACCTTGGTATTCAGCTACATCGGTTTCGTTGCCCAAGAGATTGCGGTCAATGGCAATGCAACCATCAACGCCACAATGGTTGAAGATGCTGCGGCACTTGACGAGGTGATTGTTGTTGGGTATACCACACAGACAAGAGGTGATATTACAGGTTCAATTGCCTCCGTAGATGTAAATGAAGCCATGAAAGTTCCTTTTGTAAATGCCGCTGAGGCATTGCAAGGTAGGGTTACAGGTGTTACCGTACTTACAAATTCAAAACCCGGTGATGCACCTACAATAAATATCCGTGGTTTAGGTACGGTTAACAATACAGGTCCATTGTTTATTATTGATGGGGTCCAAACTACAGATGGAGGTATTTTTAGCAGTATAAACCCTACCGATATTCAGCAAATGAACGTGTTAAAAGACGGTGCTGCTGCTATTTATGGGGCTAGGGCCGCAAATGGGGTTATCATTGTAACTACCAAAAGCGGTGGCTATAATATGGGCAAGTCACAACTTTCTTTAGATATTTATGCAGGAATTTCTATTGTGGCTAATACACCGGACTTATTGAACCCTCAACAACTTGGGGAAATACGTTGGGAAGGTTATGCCAATGATGGGGTTCCAAACGATCATGTTCAGTTTGGAAATGGTGCTACACCAGTTGTGCCAGACTTTTTAAGAGGAACGGGAGTACCTAGTGTAAGGGTAAACCCTAATGGAACCAATTGGTTTGATGAGATCACACGTGCTGCCCCAACTACAAATATTTCTTTATCGTTGGCAAGTGGTGATGAGAATAGTAGGTCTTATTTATCTTTAGGGCTTTTAAATAGAGATGCCGTATTAGAATTTAATGGGTTTCAAAGAGCAAATATTCAAATCAACAATGAATTTAGAGCATTTAACAAAAAACTCAAAATAGGGCAACATTTAAATGTATCGGTTTCAAAGTATAGTGGAAATCAAGGTGCTGCAGGAGAGCTTGCGATAAGAATGAATCCTTTAATTCCGGTTTATGATGAAGCTGGCGATTTTGCAGGTGCCTACTCCAACTCAAATGGTTTATCAGTGGCACAAAACCCCGTTGCCACTTTGAATAGAGATCAAAATGATTTTGATAAAAGACTGCGGATTTTTGGAGATGTTTATTTATCATATGAACTGATGGATGGTTTAACCGCTAAAACCACCCTTGCCGGAAGCATGATGAACCAAAATACCAGAAATTTTATAGCTTTAAGTCCAGAACATTCAGAGCCAATTGCGGTTAATTCTTTGGAAGCAACAACACGGAACAATTTTTCTTGGACTTGGACGAATACAATCAATTACAATAAAGTTTTTGGAGAACATAGCGTTAACGCTATCTTTGGTATTGAAGCTCTTAGAAACAATAATAGGGAAGAAAGGTTTTCTCAATCTGATTTCTTTAACGAATCTCCCGATTTTTATGCAGTAGGCAATGGTTTTGGAGAAGTAGGCAATGATTTTACTAGAGAAAACGAGAATACATTGTTCTCTGTTTTTGGTTCAGTGGATTATAACTTCGCACAAAAATATTTTGTGACAGCTACAATAAGAAATGATAAATCCTCAAGGTTTGCCGAGGGTAATAAAACAGGTGTTTTTCCATCGTTTAGCGCGGGTTGGGTGATAAGTAACGAAGATTTTTATCCTCAAGATGCATTGGTCAACAGATTGAAGTTAAAAGGGTCTTGGGGCCAATTGGGCAATCAAGATCTGCCCGTAAACAACCCAACTTTATCTTTATTTGAATTTAACCTAGATTATGCAGATTATGTTTTTAACCCAGGATCTATTACCTCAGGGGCAATTTTAGGTCAAATAGGTAATCCAGATTTAAAATGGGAAATTAGTGAAACCACCAATTTTGGTATAGAAGCTGGAATGTTTGATAATAGATTGACAACTTCTTTAGAAGTATGGAATATTAGCACCGAAGGTTTAATTGTACGTGATAATCAGCTAATAAGTACAACAGCGCCAGATGCATCCGCCCCTTTTGTAAATATAGGTAACGTTAAGAATACAGGTATAGATTTTGAGCTGGGCTTTAGTTCTACTACAGATGGAGATTTCACGTATTCCATTAATGCCAATATATCACATTATAGAAATGAAGTTGTCTCATTGATTAACGGAACACCACGTGCTGGCAGCGATATTACCAGTTGGGCCGGAAGTTATACCAGAACTGAAGAAGGAGAGCCAATGTCTTACTTTTTCGGGCGTGTTATCGATGGGTTTGATGCTGATGGCAGATGGGTGTATAAAGATATCAATGGTGACGGTACCGTAGATGATGATGACAGAACTAAAATAGGTTCGCCACACCCTGACTTTACGTATGGCTTAAATTTGAATGGAGCTTATAAAGGATTTGATGTTTCAATGTTTTTTACCGGTTCGCAAGGAAATGATATCTATAACCACAATAAAATCTTTACTGATTTCCCTCTTTTTGTTGATAACAACAGAAGCACAAGAGTGTTGGATTCTTGGAGACCGGACAATACCGATGCAATATTACCTGCTTTAAGTGGCTCATTACATGGTAATGAAATAAATTCGAATTCTTATTTTATTGAAGATGGTTCTTATTTTAGATTGAAAAATTTACAAATAGGATATAATTTTGCTGAAAACATTTCAGGTAAATTAAAAATGGATAGTTTTAGAATATATGTACAAGGCACCAACTTATTTACAATAACGGGTTATGAAGGATTGGATCCTGAAATTCTACCTTTTGTTCCCGATCAAAACTCGCAAAGTAGTCCTAATTTAAACATGGGAATTGACCGTCGAACATTTCCGATTGCTAAAATATATACAATTGGCTTAAGCATTAAATTTTAAATAATAAATTTTTAAATTAATATACAATGAAAAATAAAATAATAATACTGTTAATGCTAACAGGTGTTTTATTGGCATGTAGCGAAGAGTTTTCTGAAACGGTGGAGATAGGTTCACTAAACCCATCTGCTTTACAAAATGAAGGAGGTGTGAATTTTGCTTTAACAGCGGCTTACAGCGCCTTGGATGGTCAGTTCAGTGTTGCTAGCAACTGGGTGTCAACAGGAGATAATTGGTGGATGGATGCTGTTTCCGATGATGCCCACAAGGGAAGTACGGACGGTGATCAACAAGCACTGTTTTTATTGGAAGTTCATGATTGGAATTCAGGTAGTAGTTATTTGGCCGGTAAGTGGAGGGCTCTATATGCTGGTATGAATAGAGCTACTGCTGTTCTCGATGTTATTGGTACTATTGAAGGTGGGGCAGAGACATTTAAGCCCCAACTTGCCGAGGCGAGATTTTTAAGGGGATTTTACTATTTTGAACTGCAAAAGATTTTTGGTTATGTAGCTTATATTTCTGAAGAGAACTTTGCGGCTTTAGAGTTCAACCAACCCAATACAGGTGATGTGTGGGCTCAAATTGAAGCTGATTTTATGTTCGCTAAGGATAATTTGCCGGAAACACAAGAAGATGCAGGTCGAATAAATTCTTGGGGTGCTACGGCATTTTTAGGTAAAGCACAGTTGTATCAGAGTAAATGGGCAGATGCCCTGACCAATTTAAATGCCGTAATTAATTCAGGTGTATATGCTTTATTGCCCGAGTATGTACATAATTTTAGTTTAGCCGGTGAGAATGGGTCTGAGTCGGTCTTTGCCATTCAATTTGATGTAACCGGAGTGAGGTACCCTAACGGCAATGTTGGGGGTGTACTAAACTTTGGCGGACCAAATGAATGGTGTTGTGGTTTTTACCAACCAAGTCAAGATTTGGTAAATGCATTTCAAACTACTGGAGGCCTACCTTTATTGGGCACGTTTAATCAAACTGATGTCGTAAATGATTATGGTGTTAACAGTGAAGATCCTTTTACGCTCCATGCAGGTACTTTGGACCCTAGATTGGACTATACCGTTGGTCGTAGAGGTATTGACTATAATGGCTGGGACCCCCATCCTGGTAAAAGTTGGATCCGTGCCGGATTCGATGATATTTCAGGGCCTTATTCCCCTAAGAAAAATGTGTACCAAAAGGGTGAAGATGCGAATGCCGGTACCGGTGCCTGGGGGCAACAACATTCAGGTATCAATTATAACTTGATGAGGTATGCCGATGTCTTGTTAATGGCTGCGGAAGCTGCTGTTGAAACTGGAGATATTGCCACGGCCCTAGGTTATGTTAACCAGGTTAGAAATAGAGCAAAAAACATGACCTATGTAAAAGATGAAACGGGTAACGCAGATGCTGCTAATTATAGTATTGAACCTTATACTGCTTTTACAGATCAAACTATGGCCAGAATGGCTGTGCGTATGGAGCGTCGTATAGAATTAGGTATGGAAGGCCAGCGTTTGTTCGACATCAGAAGGTGGGGCAATGGAGAACAAATAATGAATGCTTATTTTATAAATGAAGCAAGAACTATTCCCAACTTTGCAGCGAAAGCAAAACCATTTATGGCTAAACATTATTTTTTTCCCATTCCAATTGGTGCAATAGATCAAAGTGGTGGTGTATTGACTCAAAACCCAAATTGGTAAAACACTTAATTTTATTGATATAAAATTAAAACAGGGTATTAAAAATGCCCTGTTTTTTTGTTTTAATTTTACAGTTCATATTTTTACTTTGACAAACAATTGTAATGAAAAAAATACTTTTTACCACACTTTTGACTATAGGGTTACTGTCATGTGATAAAAAAAACAAGGACGACACTTCAGTAAAAAAAATATTCAACCAATTAAGTAATAAGAATACAGGCATAGACTTTATCAATACCCTAACCGAAAACGACTCGCTAAATTACTTCACCTACGGCTATATTTATATGGGCGGGGGAATCTCTGCCGGAGACATAAACAACGATGGGCTGATCGATCTTTTCTTTACGGGCAATATGGTCTCCAATAAACTTTATCTAAATAAGGGCAATCTTGAATTCGAGGATATTACTATAAAATCAGGTGTTTCCGGAGATGACAGATGGTACACAGGTGTTACCATGGTAGATGTCAACAGTGATGGCTACTTAGACATTTACTGCTCGGTAGGCGGAAAGTTTGGCCCGAAACAAAACCAGCTCTTCATAAATAACGGCGACAATACCTTTACAGAAAAAGCAAGTGAATATGGATTGGACGATAATGGAAACAGCGTACAAGCCACTTTTTTTGACTATGACCTCGATGGGGATCTTGATATGTATTTGGCAAATTACCCCCCTACCCCGTTCGATGCCCCGAACCAATACTATGCTTTCAAAAAAAATCTTGTAAAAGACGTAGAGACCGACAAACTCTTTAGAAATGATGATGGTACTTTTGCAGATGTCACCAATGATGCCGGCTTACGATCTTTTGGTCTTTCGTTAAGTGCCACGATAGGTGACATAAACCAAGACGGTTGGCCAGATATTTATGTTTCCAATGATTTTAGCACGCCTGACCTTTTTTACATAAACAATAAGAACGGTACATTTTCAGAACACTCTAAAGCAGTTACTAAAAACACTTCGTTTTACGGTATGGGGGTTGATATTGCTGACGTAAATAACGACCAATTATTAGATATCCTTCAAGTTGATATGACCGCAGAAGATAACAGAAGGGCTAAGGCCAATATGGCCAGTATGGATCCTGCCCTATTCTGGAGTACCGTAAATTCAGGATTTCATTATCAATATATGCAAAACAGTCTACAACTGAACAATGGTTTGGTGAATGATTCACTGCCAGACTTCAGCAATATATCAAGACTGGCCGGCATATCTTCAACCGATTGGAGCTGGGGGCCGCTAATAATGGACTTGGATAATGACGGTTGGAAAGATATTTTTATCTCAAATGGTACCCGTAGAGAAATTAACAACAAAGATTACTTTGGAGAATTGGAGAAATCCGAGAGCAAAAAAGACAGCTTACTATCAAAGAGTTTGGCAATACCATCAGAAAGAATAGATAATTTTGTCTTCAGAAATAATAGTGATCTGACTTTCACAAAAATGAATAAAGACTGGGGTATTGAATTTAAAGGGTTTTCCAACGGTAGTGTCTATGTAGATCTAGACAATGATGGTGATCTGGAAATCGTCAGTAATAATATAGATGACCATGCGACCGTTTTTGAAAATACCAGTGCAACCGATAATAACCATATCACGTTAAGGCTCAATGGGCCAGAAAAAAACCCTTTTGGAATTGGTGTAAAAGTCCTTCTCAAGGCAAACGGAATGAAACAGTTTCAAGAAATGACCTTATCAAGAGGGTTTCAATCCTCTGTAGCTCCCCAATTTCATTTTGGATTGGGAAAAGCTCAAAAGATAGATTCGTTAACAATAAAATGGCCCGATGGCAAAGAACAAACATTGACCAACCTAAATGGAAACCAAATTTTAACGCTCGATCATAATAGTGCCGACTCTTCCATCACCACCCTCAACTCAGAGAACAAAAAATTATTTAGAACAGAGAAAGACACCGCTATTCTTGTAAAGCATAAACATATAGAGAATTATTACAACGACTTTGCTAAAGAGGTACTATTGCCCCACCAAACATCCAGACTGGGACCTTCAATAGCAGTTGGTGACCTGAACGGTGATAGTGCCGATGACTTTATTATTGGTGGAGCTTCACAAAACACGACCGCCATTTATTTTCAAACCGAAAAAGGGTTTGAAAAACAGAACATTGAAGCTATTTCAAAAGATAGCGGCCATGAAGATATGGGCATCCATATATTCGATGCCGACAATGATGGCGACAATGATATTTATATAGTAAGTGGTGGCAATGAATTTGAACCCAGTTCGGTAATGCTACAAGATAGACTGTATGTAAATGATGGCAGCGGCAATTTCATCAAAACTACCACAGCATTGCCTAAAATGATCACAAGTGGCTCTAGGGTACATAGTTTTGATTTTGACAAAGATGGCGATTTAGATCTTTTCGTCGGTGGTCGGTTGGTACCGGGCAATTACCCCCTACCCACAAATAGCTATATTCTCGAAAACGTTAGTGATTCAGGTATGCCAAAATTTATTGATGTCACTAATAAAATAGCACCATCGCTGAATAAATTAGGCATGGTTACCGATGCTACTTGGTCTGATTATGATAATGACGGGTGGGCAGATTTGATCTTGGTGGGGGAATGGATGCCCATTACCGTTCTTAAAAACAACAAAGGTTCTTTTGAAAACACCACAGAAGATGTAGGCCTTGATGATACGGCTGGCTGGTGGTTCAGTATCAAAGAAGGAGATTTTGACAAGGATGGGGATATAGACTATGTCGTTGGTAATTTAGGCCTTAACTATAAATACAAGGCCAACGAAAAAGAGACATTTGATATTTATTCGAGTGATTTTGATGGTAACAACACTAACGATATTGTTTTGAGTTATTTTAATGGAGGAAAAAAATACCCATTAAGGGGTAGGGAGTGTTCATCGCAACAGATACCGATAATAAAGAAAAAATTTGAAGATTACGCCTCTTTTTCAACCGCCACATTAGAAGATGTATATACTGAGAAGTCTCTAGAAAACTCCCTGCACTACCAAGTGAAATCTTTTGCAAGTATTTATTTGGAGAATAGCAATGGTACGTTCATAGCACATAAACTACCCAATCTAGCGCAAATTTCAAATATCAACCAAATACTGGTCGATGATTTTGATAACGATTCTTTTTTGGATATTGCAATTGCAGGAAATTTACACGGTTCTGAAATTGAGACCCCCAGAAACGATGCGAGCAACGGGCTTTTCTTAAAAGGTGATGGCCAAGGTGGTTTTACATCTGTTAGATCCTCTACTAGCGGTCTCTTTGCCAATGGTGATGTAAAAGATATGGCCATCATTAATATAAAGGACAGTAACTATATTATCGTGGGCAAGAACGATGATTATTTACAATTTATTGAAATTGCCGGTGAGCGTAAGACCATTGAAAGACAAAAGTAGCAATCGCTCAATGCTCATTGCTATGCTTAAAGTCCCCAAACCGATACTTTACGGCCCGCTTTAGGGGAATGTTCATACCATTGGTCTCTTCAAGCCAATCATAGATTGCGCTAGACATTGACTTTGCTATTTCCTGTTTGTCGGAATCCGCAATAAGATTGTACATTTCCTCTGGGTCGTTCTGTAGATCGTACAGCTCGTTACGGTCCCATATACCATGGTATTTGATGTATTTGTATTTATCCGTTCGCATCCCGAATACCGTAGGGGTTCATCGGAAAATCGTATTCCCAGTAATACTCATAAAACACCTCTTTTCTAGTGTCTAATTGTTTAAGTTTTCTATATTATCTTTCAATTGACTTCCGCGCACCTCCCGTTTTCTCCACTTGAAAGGTTTGCTGTTTTTGCCGTATGCTTCAATGTATGCCTCAATGTGTTCT
>JAJRSY010000309.1 GCA_024278565.1 Bacteroidota bacterium | reverse complement strand
TTGAACCCTTGTAGAAGTGTCGTAAACAACTTTAGTATTGTCAAAATCGAGGGATGGGCGGTCTTGCGAGACAGAACTTGACGGAAACCTATTTTACTGGTCAAGTGGCAATCGGCATAAAGAGGGCAGGAGCTTTACTTACAGCTCAATTATGGAACAGGAGAAACTTCTTTTGTGGTGTTAAGGAAGAACGGCATAACCTCGAATGAGCAAGCCAAAGAGTACCAATACACAAAAGGAGTGGCGGACTAACTCGTAGTAGCGAATAGTATCCAAGAGATGTTTATGGAAACATAGACGTAGCGAAGGGGTTAGCAAGACCTTATTTGATTAAGACTTACAACTCGTATGAGGAAGATTTGGTTAATCAATGCGGATTTTGTGGGATACACACAAAGTCTCGGTCTTGAAGAGCCGTATGATGCGAGAGTATCACGTACGGTTCCCTGCCTTGCCGGCAGGCAGGTGTGAGAGGTTTAGGGGTGAGATTCCCCTTTACCTACTCGACATCATGGTCGCCGCCAGTTGTACCGGATCGGATACCTTGTCCGCTGCATCGGTAAAAAGCACTAGGACCCTGACCGTTCTGCTCGCATTCGTGGCCCTTGAACTAAGACCAGGGCCAAGACCGGTTTTTTTTGACTTCGATGGCCTTTTCTTGGTATGGTCGGTACCGCAAGCCTCCTTTGAATTGAGCATTTTTTTGTTCAGTTCTACAAGCAGGCTGCCCTGTGGCGTTGATTCGATGCGGAAGGTCCGATCGCCCAGGGTCATACTGCCAAAGTCCTTTCCGTTCTCGTGTATCAGTACAAGGCTCCCCTTGGTGATCTTACCGTGCATCAGATCCGCAACATAGGTATAACCACCGTTGTCGCGGGCCTCGATATGGGTGGGCACCACCAGTACCTGCCTTGCCCCTTTGGTCTTTTTGCCCCTTGGCAGGGAGAACTTGAAATAGGACGGACTTTCGGGGGACATGGTCTTTTCGGATGCCATTTTTGACAGGTTGCGGAAACGTACGGCCCTTGTCTCGATGTTCATGGGGTTGGCCATCATGTTCTTAAACCGTGTTTCCATTTCCGGAACACCCGATCTTGGGGCAATGGGCAGATCGGCGACTTCGAAGAGCGTGGGAATGGAATCGGTATTTTGGGAAAAACATATTACCGAAACAAAAAGGACGAAAAACAATAGTGTATTTTTTTTCATGATAAGTGATTTCAAGAGTAAATGATTTAGCTTTGGGGCAAAGTACGCCCCTGCAATTTTGATCTTGTTTATTTTACCATAGGCACGATTTTTAAGGTTAGACACTATTTAGAGATTCTGTTTGTCCTGGTTGCAGGGTTTTTTATTGTCGGTCTTCGGCAAAAAAATCGAATGCAATGCAAAAAAACACCTGGGCAAGAGCCTGCCCTGCCGTTCAGGCGGGTTTGCAAAACAAGCTCTTAACGCTTATCTTGTAGGTGTTTTACATCAAAGTGTGGAGGGTCTTCGCTAAATTAATGAAAAATAAATGGACAGGGCAAAGGGAAACGTTAAAATTTATACGGTTTTTCTTTGCTTTGTAAAATATGGGCATGGGCTAACAACTCTTAAAAAACACCTAATGAACCATGTAACAAATTCATACTACCTTCGTCAAACACTCAAAGTATTTATATGGATATCGCCCTACTCATCATCGGTTTTATTTTTACCCTAGTCGGCATTCTAGGTAGCTTTTTGCCCGTTCTGCCCGGCCCCACCCTAAGTTGGATCGGTCTGTTACTGCTCTACCTTACAAAAGCCATACCCCAAGATTGGTGGGTATTGGGCATTACCCTAGGAGTAGCCCTCATCGTTTGGGCGTTGGATTATATCATTCCCGCCATGGGCACCAAAAGATTCGGCGGCACCAAGGCTGGCATGATAGGTACTACCCTAGGTCTTTTGGTCGCCTTTGTTTTTCCTGTTTTAGGCATCTTTGGTATAGTAGTCTGGCCCTTTGTTGGCGCATTGGTGGGGGAACTAATCAACAAAGCCGATCAAAAAACTGCACTTAAAGCCGCTTTTGGTTCTTTTATAGGGTTTTTGACCGGCACCTTCTTAAAGTTTGTGGTTACCATTGTTTTTATGGGACTGTTCGTTTCAAAGGCATGGGAATACAAGGGGGTATTGTTTCCGTTCTTTAACTGATTCTTAAACCCGGGTGCTGTTTCCATTTTTTAATCAACCCTAAGACCTAACAGGTTTTGAAAACCTGTTAGGTCACTACATCCAAACCACCTTATCTGCAATTGGCCCTCTGGTAACTTCGGGCAGTTCACCATCATAATACCCCATATAAAAAAACCCAAGGCATTTTTCTCCTTCGTTCAGGTCAAAAAAAGCGTTCATGAATTTTATGAGTCCGGGTGAACTCCAATAAGCACCTATTTCCATTTCTGTACAGCACAGCCACATATTCTGTACCGCCATGGCCACTGCGGCGATTTCTTCCCATTCGGGAATGCTTTCCTTAGCATCGCGCTGCATACAAATCGCGATCACAACAGCCGATTTTGATGCCATGGTCTTCAGTTTTTTGTATTTGAATTCTTTTGGTTTAGCGGTTTTCTCTTTGTAGGTTTTTGCCAAAAAATCGCCCAACGCTGTCTTAGATGCCACACTTTGCAAAACCTTGAACCGCCAAGGTTCGGTATTATTATGATTTGGTGCCCAATTGGCCGCTTCCAATATTTTTTCAATAACGTCTTTCGCTATCGGTCTGTCATTGTACTGCGCCGGAAATACAGAGCGTCTTTCTTTTATTAGGTCAAAAATCATGTAAATAGTATTTTGTTAGGATCGATAAAGATAAAAACAATCTCTTGGCAATTCTCGAACGGAATGAATACTTTTATGGTGTAAAATATAATTGTCAATGAAACCATCGCACAGCATATTTTTATACGGAAAAGATTATCTGACCTCTGGCATAGCCCTTGACATTTCCCTCGGAAAAATTCAAGGAGGTATATCAAAGGAAAATCGAGAGAAAGTCCGAAAAAGCAGAGAAATCGTAGAAAAAATTGTTGAGAAGGGGCAGCCTGTTTACGGTATCAATACTGGTTTCGGTCCTTTGTGCACCACCAAAATTTCTAAGGAAGAGACGAAAATACTTCAAACCAATATTTTAAAAAGCCATAGTGTGGGTGTCGGCGAGCCTATTGCTACCGAAATTGCCAAACTGATGATAATCTTAAAGGCACATTCGCTTGCCAAAGGTTTTTCGGGCATTTCAGAAGCCACCTTGGACCGTATTATCTGGCATATAGATAATGATGTCATTCCCCTGGTTCCGTCACAGGGCTCCGTGGGAGCTTCGGGCGATCTTGCCCCCTTATCCCATTTGTTTCTTCCGCTAATCGGATTGGGAGAAGTCGAGTACCAAGGTGAAATACTGCCGACAGCGGCGTTTTTCAAAGAAACGGGACTTGAGGCCGTTGAACTTGGTCCTAAAGAAGGTTTGGCCCTTATCAACGGCACGCAATTTATCGCCGCCCATGCGGTCAAAGTTGTTGAAAAACTACATAGTTGCCTTTCGCAGGCCGATATTATAGGAGCCATGATGATCGAAGGCCTGCAAGGATCTGTCAAACCATTTTATGACGAATTACATGCCCTACGCCCCTATAAAGGCAATGTTCATGTTGCCAAAAGGGTAAAACGGCTCTTGAAAGGATCTGAGATCATGGATGACCATAGTGATTGCGAACGTGTACAAGACCCCTACTCGTTGCGCTGTATTCCACAGGTACACGGTGCATCTCGTAATGCTTGGTTGCACCTAAAAGAACTATTGGAAATCGAACTCAATTCAGTAACAGACAACCCGATTATCATAAACGAAAATTTCACCATAAGTGGCGGAAACTTCCACGGCCAGCCCTTGGCCATGGCTTTGGATTATGCGTGCTTGGCCGCTTCTGAAATCGGTAATATCTCAGACAGAAGAATTTATTTGGCGCTGGAAGGCAACAGTCCAGGGGTACCCAAATTATTGATGGAAGATACCGGAATCAATTCGGGCTATATGATTCTACAATACACCACAGCAGCTTTGGCAAGTGAGAACAAGGGCTTGTGCTTTCCTGCCAGTGCCGATAGTATTCCCACTTCCTTAGGGCAAGAAGACCATGTGAGCATGGGGTCTATCAGTGGACGAAAGGCATTGCAGGTGATTGAAAATGTTGAAAAAATATTGGCAATAGAGCTATTGACCGCTGCCCAAGCCTTTGAATTTCGAAAACCCATGAAATCGGGTCTTTTTCTTGAGGAGATCCATAAAGAAATTCGCAAAAAAGTGGCTTTTGCAAATAAGGACAGGGTCTTTGCGAATGACATCAAAATAGGTATTGAACTGATACAGCACAAAACATTGATCAATATCATTAAAAGTGTAGGTGAAAAAAGGAAAATCTCTTTGGAAACTGAATTTTCAAATGAATTTGAGGTATATTAAAAGGTAGGGAAATGGTAGAATGTATGAAGGAGACAATGATAGATTGATATAATGAAGGAATGATTACAAAAAAATGATAGAATGTAAAAATGGAATAAGGGGTTCTCATTTGCATATACTCCTGCCATTTTAAAATTCGGGAGAATACGGGCAGTCTATTTTTTCGGCGGGCAAGGCAAAATTTATCGGCATAGCCATAGCTATGGCTATAAATTTTAACGCCGATCGGCGGAAAAAGAGCAAGCCTGCCTGCCGGCGAGGCAGGCGGA
>JAJRSY010000308.1 GCA_024278565.1 Bacteroidota bacterium | reverse complement strand
TAGAAACAGAAGCGTACAAGGCCTGGGTTAAGAAGAAGAAAAAAAACTGACCGGTCTTCAGATAAAAAGAAACGCTTAAACTCTCCCCTTTCCTCCAGAGGCGGACAGGCGGGGAGATGCCGCAGGCAGAGGGGCCTTTTCTCCCCTTGGGGGAGATGCCGCAGGCAGAGGGACCTTTCTCCCCTACCCGTCGGGGTGCATAAACTTCTGCTTGCCCAACAAGGTTTCTTCAGATTCAGCATGGTCCTCATCAGGAATACAGCAATCAACAGGGCATACTGCCGCACACTGCGGTTCTTCATGAAACCCCATGCACTCAGTACACTTATCGGATGAAATATAATAAAGCTCGTCACTTACAGGCTCTTGAACTTCATCGGCATTTACCGATTTTCCGTCAGGGAGCACTACATCTCCTTTTAAAGAAGTACCATCGCTATAACGCCACTCATCGGCC
The DNA here is from genome assembly GCA_024278565.1 of Bacteroidota bacterium. Classification (GTDB taxonomy): domain Bacteria; phylum Bacteroidota; class Bacteroidia; order Flavobacteriales; family Flavobacteriaceae; genus Maribacter_C. Next base: position 5,132 of record JAJRSY010000308.1, on the reverse strand, counting down.
CCTTCATAAATTGCGGTATTCGGACATTCAGGCTCACAGGCCCCGCAATTGATGCATTCATCTGTTATTATTATAGCCATTTTTCTTTAATAAACCGAAATTATTCAAGCCTTTATTTTGGTCTTTGGTAAAACAATAAGATTGAATTTCTTTTTACAACGCAATAATCCTACCAAAAGTATCTCTATTTTTGCGCAAAGATAATCCACATTACAATTTTAGACAAGTATTCATGGCGGAGAACCAACATATTGTAACTGCTTTTACCAAACTAGGTGATTTCTTTCGTTCTTATTGCGATTATAAGAATGAAAATACCCACTTAAAAGGCAAGTGGGATACCGAGCTCAATGATACCATAATCTTAACAGGCCACCATAACGGATGGTTTACCAAAGAGAACATCTTATTTGCCATTAAAGGTTGGGGCAATCTTTTAACTATAGCTAATTTGACAGCCTGGTTATCAAATTACCCGATTGTTGCAAACAGACCAAAAACTGTTGCCGTTATTATGGCAGGTAATATTCCCCTGGTAGGTTTTCATGACTTTTTGGCAATTTTAATTACAGGAAATGGTGTGTTGGGAAAACTATCATCCAAAGATAAAGCCCTTCTTCCTTTTATTTCAAGATTCTTAATAGATGCTGAACCCGCTTTAAAAGACAAAATTGTTTTTACAGAGAACAAACTAGAAGGTTTTGATGCCATCATCGCAACCGGAAGCAGTAATACCGCACGCTATTTTGAGTACTATTTTAGCAAAAAACCACATATCATTCGTAGAAATAGAAACTCAGTGGCTATACTTGGCGGTAAAGAAACCCAAGACCAGCTGGCCGCTTTAGGCGAAGATATTTTTCGTTATTACGGCTTGGGTTGTCGAAGTGTTTCTAAACTGTTCGTGCCGAAAGGGTATGATTTTGACCAGTTCTTTAATGCTATATTCGAATTCAACCCCCTAATTCAACAGAATAAATATGCCAATAATTACGATTATAATAAGGCCGTTTATCTGATGAGTGAATTCAAGATTCTAGAAAACGGATTTCTCATGTTGAAAGAAGACCCTAGTTACGCCTCGCCCATTGCCTCTGTTTTTTACGAAACCTATTCGTCTTTAGATGCACTAAAAAGCAGATTGGTAAACGATGCCGAAAAAATACAGTGTATTGTCGCAGATGGTTGTATTGTAGGAGAAGTGGCTTTTGGTGCTACTCAGCATCCGAATTTGACCGACTATGCCGATGATGTTGATACTGTTGACTTCTTGTTGAAAATATCGTAGTTTTAGTAGCGTTTTTAGTATGTTAATTCTTTAATAATTTATCATCTTTGATGTCTTAATAAGAATATCATGAAGAAACACAATTTTAGTGCAGGGCCGTGTATCTTGCCCCAAGAAGTGTTGTTGAAAGCATCAGAGGCCGTTGTTGATTTTAATGGGTCGGGATTGTCTCTCATTGAAATCTCGCACCGCAGCAAAGACTTTGTCGAGGTTATGGAAAACGCAAGGGCTTTGGCCCTTGAACTTTTGGATCTTGAGGGAAAAGGGTACAAAGCCCTATTTCTTCAAGGCGGTGCCAGTACGCAGTTCTTGATGGTGGCATACAATTTTTTGGAAACCAAATCTGGATACCTAAATACGGGCACATGGAGTGATAAAGCGATAAAGGAAGCACAGTTTTTTGGCGAAGTGGTCGAAGTGGGTTCTTCTAAAGATGAGAATTTCAACTACATACCAAAAGGCTACACCATACCCCAAGGTTTAGATTATTTGCACCTGACCTCTAACAATACCATTTTCGGAACACAGCTAAAGAAGTTTCCTAAATCAGATGCGCCATTGATCTGTGATATGAGCTCTGATATTTTTTCAAGACAAATCGATTTTTCACAATTTGATTTGATTTATGCAGGGGCGCAAAAGAACATGGGTCCTGCCGGTGCAACACTGGTAATCGTAAAAGAGGAAGTTTTGGGTAAGGTGTCTCGACAAATACCATCAATGATGAATTACGAGGTGCATATCTCAAAAGACAGTATGTTCAATACGCCGGCTGTTTTTCCGGTCTATGTTTCTATGTTGACCTTACAATGGCTAAAAGATATGGGTGGCATAGCAGCTATAGAGGCAATTAATGATAAAAAGGCGCAATTGCTATATTCTGAAATAGATTTAAGTCCGGCCTTTGAAGGGTATGCCAACAAAGCAGATCGCTCGAACATGAATGCTACCTTTAACCTGACCGATGACAGATTGAAAGATACATTTGAAGAACTATTGAAGGAAGGTGGAATCAATGGCCTGAACGGACACCGATCAGTTGGTGGTTATCGAGCATCAATGTACAATGCTCTTTCTTTGGAAAGCGTAGGTACCTTGGTCGATATAATGAGTGAAATGGAACGTAGAGGGTAAAAATCCCTTACCTCGCCTTTCGATAATTAATAACAATAAATAAGCTCTCCTAATTATTTAGCCCGGGGCTTGTAACGAAGCCTATGAAAATACTAGCGAACGACGGCATATCACAATCAGGAATCTCTGCATTGGAAAAAGATGGTTTTGAGGTCTTGACCACTACAGTAGCCCAAGAACAATTGATGAAATTTATAAATGAGAACGAAATTATTGGTTTATTGGTACGTAGTGCCACACAAGTAAGAACCGACATTATTGACAATTGCCCGAACTTGAAGCTCATAGGTCGTGGGGGTGTGGGCATGGATAATATCGATGTTCAATACGCCAAGAAAAAAGGGCTCCATGTTATCAATACACCTGCCGCTTCGTCAGAATCGGTCGCTGAACTGGTTTTTGCCCATTTGTTCGGGGGTGTTCGCTTTTTGCACGATGCTAATCGAAATATGCCCTTAGATGGGGACAGTAAATTCAAGGAACTCAAAAAATCATATGCAGGAGGCTCAGAACTTAGGGGAAAGACCCTTGGTCTCATCGGTTTTGGTAGAATAGGGCAGGCAACCGCAAAAATCGCCTTGGGTGTGGGTATGAAAGTGATTTATTTCGACCCTTTTATTGAAAAAATATCATTATCGGTTTCTTTTTATGACGGATCATCGGTCTCTTTCGACTTTGAGAGCCAACCAAAAAATGATGTTTTGAAAAATTCCGATTTTGTTTCAGTACACGTTCCGGCACAAAAAGGATATGTCATAGGGCAAGCTGAATTTGAAATTATGAAAAAAAATACAGGTATTGTGAATGCTGCAAGAGGAGGTGTAATCGATGAGGTTGCCTTGGTTGCCGCCCTTGAAAATGGCAAGATCTCATTTGCCGGACTTGATGTCTTCGAGTCCGAACCATCCCCTGAAATAAAAATATTAATGCACCCTAACATATCACTTACACCACATATTGGGGCAGCAACAAATGAAGCCCAAGACCGCATTGGTCTAGAACTGGCGGCCCAAATCAGTGAACTGTTGAAATAAACGGTCAGTAATCCTATTAAGATTAAAATAGTTGAGGAGTTTATTACTGGCGTACCCAAACCCTTTAAACTCATAAACCTTTTAAATTTTTCAAAAAACAAAGTGCTGAAACTAAGTTTAGAAGTTTAAACTCTTTTTTTGTACATTACGCTTCAATTTTAAAAACACTACATAAAATGTCAGGATTATTAGATTTACTAAGTAGCCCAATGGGCAAACAATTAATAAGTGGTATTGCCGGTCAAACAGGTCAGCCAGCTGAAAAAACAGGAAGTGTGCTGAGTATGGCATTGCCCGTTTTAATGGGGGCCATGAAAAGAAACGCTTCTACCCCCCAAGGTGCACAAGGTTTAATGAGCGCACTTTCAGGAAAGCATGATGGTGGTATTTTAGATAACTTAGGTGGTTTATTTGGCGGTGGAGTCGATCAATCGGTGATGGATGATGGTTCTGGTATTTTGGGCCACATATTAGGAGGAAAACAAGATCAAGTCCAAAATTCGTTAAGCCAAAAATCAGGTATGGATGCCGGTACGATCGGAACCATTCTAAAAGTGGCCGCCCCTTTGATAATGGGGTATTTGGGAAAACAGACCAAGCAACAAAATGTATCTGATGCTAACGGATTGAACAGTCTATTGGGAGGTATGCTCGGAGGTTCCGGTGGTGGGGCAAAACAACAATCGCTTATTGAGTCTTTTTTAGATTCCGATGGTGACGGAAGCATTCTGGACGATGTGGCCGAAATGGTTCTTGGTGGTGGTAAAAAGAGTGGTGGTCTAGGCGGACTTCTAGGAGGTCTTTTCGGTAAATAATTTCGGCATTGCTAAATTAATATAGTTTTTGTGCTTTGCAAGAAAAACAATGGATTGTCCAAAATGCAAAAGCGAAACGAAGATTAAAAATGGGCATTGTTAATCAAATATACATTTTCTGTCTTTGTAAAAAAACGATGGAATGTAGTAAATGTAGATCTATCAATAGGGTAAAAAGGGGTATTGTCGGAGAGCGGCAAAGGTATACCTGCAAAGATTGCGGATACAATTATACCGTGATGAAAAAATCGAGTGCAAAGTCGGATAAAATGAAACGCCGAGCTTTACAATTATATTTGGAAGGCTTGGGTTTCCGCTCTATAGAAAGGTTCTTGGGTGTAAGCCACGTATCGGTCCATCAATGGATAAGATTATTTGGGCAGAAAACAGAAGAGATAAAAAGCGACCAACAAATAGAAGTTGTTGAAATGGATGAAATGCATACTTATATCGGGTCAAAAAAAACCATTGTTGCCCGCCTGCCGGACAGGCAGGGATCTGGATCGCTGATAGAAATGGGAAAAGGTTCGTCAATTGCGTATTTGGGGATAGAAGCATACAAACAGGGAAGTTGACCTGGGAAGGCCTGAAGGATAAGGAGATAGACCAGGTAATGACCGATTATTGGAAAGCTTGCGAAAATTCTATGCCCAAAGAAATACATATCCAACCCAAGGCCGAAACCTTTACGGTAGAAGGGCACAACAGTTTGTTCAGGCATTTCTTGGCCAGATTAAGAAGAAAGACCAAATGTTGCACCAAGAAACTGGAAATGCTAAAATATTCGGTAATAATGCTAATGTTAAAGCGAAACAAACAACCAAGTATACTTAATTAACAATGCCGATTATTTCACAGATT
>JAJRSY010000307.1 GCA_024278565.1 Bacteroidota bacterium | reverse complement strand
TACATGGACCGTCAACCAAGATACCGTATGACCAGATCGCCTTTGTTTATTTCCCATTCAACTAATATAGAAAAATGTGTGGCAACTGAAAGTCTTGCACTAAAGTGCATAGTTTCAACTAACGATTGTGACCAATGAAAAATCACCTAAGACCCGTAGCACTTCTGAATTCAGCCAAAGTAAAAGTAGGGGATTGTCTATCAATAAGGTAATTGATGAAGGTATTACCAGCAAGTTTAGTATACAAAACAGCTACGACTTTGATTAGAACCTAACGGTGGAGGCCAAATCAGATGAAGGTGTCATTACTATGTACTATTTGGTAAAACCAAATGCCTTATATTACGGAATGACAATGGATCCTACAAAGGGAAGAATTACAATCATGGATTTTGAAATAAACAAAATACACACATTAATGGACAGAAATGGAAAAATAGCACGTACAAAACCCATACCTGAAACAGATAATGACGATAAAGTAACTAAAACCGATACAAAAATGATATTGGGCTATGACTGTCAAGGATATAAAATAGAGACTGATAAGATAAAGGCAGCTCAATTTATTATGTCACCAACGATGCTCCTTTCAGTTTCTCTAGAGGGTTTGGCCCAAATTCAAAATCAAACCTAAAGAAAAAAGGAATTGATTCAAAAATAATGGAAGAATTGGAAAAAATCTTAATAATGCTCTTTACATCTAAAGGAAAGAACACTATGAATCAATCAATGAAAGTAACTGATATTAAAAAAGAACCGAACACCTTATAATTTAAATGAATATAAACGTATTGGTTCCTAGTTTGTAAATGCATCTGGTCATTAAAAGATTCTCGAAATACCTTGTAGATAATAATTTATACCCTATTTTTGCATTTCGTTAAATCAACCTCTGACGATAATCGTGAATGTTGGTCAAAACTTAATATTAAAGCATTACAATGGAAGCATTGATGAAATTTGTGGAAAACGAATTTGTAACCACAAAAGAATTCCCAAAATTTTCAGCAGGAGACACCATAACAGTCTACTACGAAATTAAGGAAGGTGAGAAAACACGTACCCAATTTTTCAAAGGGGTAGTAATCCAAAGAAGGGGGTCTGGTGCAACAGAGACTTTTACCATACGAAAAATGTCAGGTACTATTGGGGTTGAACGTATATTTCCTGTAAATATGCCCGCACTTCAAAAAATAGAGATCAACAAAAAAGGTAAAGTGCGTAGAGCTCGTATTTTCTATTTCAGAGAGCTTACCGGTAAAAAGGCAAGAATTAAAGAAATACGTAAATAGCCAACTGTTTACAACAAAGGTTCAAAACCCATCTTTTGGCGATATCAAGAGGCGGGTTTCTTTATGAACAATTGTTAACAACAGGTGTTTATAAGGTGTTGATTAATAGTTCTTTGATTAATTTTTTTGTACGGTGGTTTTTTTGTACATTTAGGGTATGGTTTAAAGGATATATCAGGATTGGTAGTTTTAGAGAGCCATTGTAAAGTTTACGTTCTTTATATTGTTGTTTAGTTTATTTGAGGTTCAATTGTAATTCTGTTGCGATTGGCATTTCAAAAAAATGAGCATAGTGACATTAGGCTGTCGCTTTTTGAAGCTATGTGTTTGAACCGATTTTTAAAAGTAATACTTCGGTGGGGCTTTTAAATAATGGTCATTAAGACAACGAGAAGAAGTAAGATGGGGGTACTTGGTTTAATAATTAAGAACCGTACTTATTTCAAACGTTGAAAGAGCGACGCAAATGCAATCAATGGTTGTGGTTTTGTTGCAAGACAAAACAAAAGGTTTGTAAGCTTTTTCTAAAAACCCATATCAATGTACTTGTACAATGATATGGGTTTTGTTATTTTATAATATCCTCAAAAAAAAGCCTGTTATTTACCAATTTACACCTTTTTTCAGCCTGTTTAAATTGTATATTTACGCCACAGTAAATAATAATTAAACAAGCAAATGCCGAAAATACTCTACACCAGAACAGACGAGGCTCCTGCCTTGGCAACACTATCCTTTCTACCCATAGTTAAAGCATTTACCAAAACATCGGGAATCAGTATTGAAACCAAAGACATTTCTCTGGCAACAAGAATTATTTCTGCATTTCCCGATTTTTTGAAAGAAGACCAAAGAGTTTCTAATGACCTTGAAGAATTAGGGGTAATGGCAAAGAATCCTGATGCGAATATTATCAAACTCCCCAATATCAGTGCTTCTGTTCCGCAATTGAAGGAAGCCATCGAAGAGCTACAAAGCAAAGGGTATGACCTTCCTGAGTATCCTGCCAAACCGATAAATGCCGCTGAAAAGGATATCAAGTCAAGATACGATAAAATCAAGGGCAGTGCGGTGAACCCCGTTCTACGCGAAGGAAACTCTGATAGAAGGGCGCCGAGGGCGGTAAAAAACTATGCTAAAAAGAATCCGCATACCATGGGGGCATGGAGTTTTGATTCTAAAACCCATGTGTCAACCATGGACGAGGGTGATTTTCAAGCTAATGAAAAGTCACTTACCCTATCTGATGCTACTGATGTGAAAATCGAGTTGGAGCAGGCCAATGGCGGTAAAACCCTATTAAAAGATAAAGTATCGCTTCTGAAAGGTGAAATCATCGATGCCACGGTGATGAACAAGAAAGCCTTAGTCGCATTTTTGAAGGATCAGATTTCAGATGCTAAAGAAAAAGAAGTTTTATTTTCGGTTCATCTGAAAGCAACGATGATGAAGGTGTCGGATCCCATTATTTTTGGACACGCACTAGAAGTTTATTTTGCCGATGTTTTCAGTAAACACAAAGAGACTTTTGATTCTTTGGGAATCAATTCAAACAACGGGCTGGAAAACCTTCTTGATAAGTTGAACGACTTGCCTGCCGATAAAAAATATGAGATTGAAACCGATATCAATACTGCCATTGCCAATGGTCCGGCCCTGGCCATGGTCAATTCTGACAAGGGCATTACCAATCTGCATGTTCCCAGTGATGTGATTATCGATGCGTCAATGCCGGCTATGATCCGTAACTCGGGCCAAATGTGGAACGCAGAAGGAAAATCACAAGATACCAAAGCTGTGATTCCTGATAGTAGTTATGCCGGCATCTATACAGCTACTATTGATTTCTGTAAAAAACACGGGGCTTTTGACCCTACTACAATGGGCACCGTACCCAATGTTGGTCTTATGGCCCAAAAAGCCGAAGAATATGGTTCACATGACAAAACTTTTGAAATAAGTGACGCTGGTGTTGTGAGGGTAATTGACATTCCCACCGGAAAAACGCTTATTGAACATTCAGTTGAGCAAGGTGATATATGGCGTATGTGCCAAGTAAAGGATGCTCCCATAAAAGACTGGGTCAAACTGGCAGTTTCTCGCGCAAGGGCCTCGCAGACACCTGCCGTATTTTGGTTAGACAAGAACAGGGCACATGATGCCGAACTGATTAAGAAAGTAACTATCTACCTGAAAGACTATGAAACCTCTGAATTGGATATTCAGACTCTATCACCAATAAAAGCAACTGAATTTACCCTAAAACGACTCAAAGACGGTAAAGACACTATTTCAGTATCGGGCAATGTGCTGCGTGATTACCTCACCGACCTCTTCCCTATTCTTGAAGTGGGCACGAGTGCGAAAATGCTATCGATTGTGCCATTGATGAACGGTGGGGGCTTGTTTGAAACCGGCGCTGGGGGATCTGCACCAAAGCACGTAGATCAATTTTTAAAAGAAGGCCATTTAAGATGGGATTCACTAGGTGAGTTCATGGCACTTATTGTTTCTTTGGAGTTTTATGGAGAAAAATACAACAGCCAAAAAGCCATCATATTGGGTGCCGCCCTCGATGATGCCACTGAAAAGTTTTTAGACGAGAATAAATCACCATCAAGAAAGGTGAAAGAATTAGATACGAGGGGAAGCCATTTTTACCTAGCACTTTATTGGGCAGAAGCTCTTGCCAAGCAGAACGAGGATGCCGAGCTAAAAACAATTTTTGGTAAGGTTGCTGAGGAAATGAAAAACAATGAATCGAAGATATTAGATGAATTGATAGCTGCCCAAGGTCATTCGCAAGATATTGGGGGCTACTACAAACCTGATGAGAAACTCGTTACCAAAGCAATGCGACCTAGTACTACCCTTAATTCAATTTTGCAAAATATTTAAGTTAATGGGCTTGAGAGCACCTGAAATACACTGATGGGTGCTCTAGGTTTTCTAAACGAATTCTGAAGTGCCAATACAGGTTCAAAAGGGTATAAATAAAAGGTATTAAACCTCAGGGCAAGCCTGCTGTCTGCCGACAGGCAGGCTGGTTAAACCAATATCCCGCTGAAAAACCTGCCGGACAGGCAGGGCGGGATTAGTTCGATTTACCAAGCCAAAGGCATGGCCAACTAAAAAATTGAAAATAATTTTTTAGAGTCTCACGAATAAATAAATGTTAAGTAATCTGTAAGGCATTTTTTATTTTTACTTTTATAAAAATTTCCTAAATGGGTAAACGTACAAGAACCCTTCTCTTTGTATTTCTGTGCTTCTCTGTTATGTGCTTTTCACAAAATAAATACACCCTCAGCGGTACCATTTCAGAAAAGGCCAGTAACGAAACTTTAATTGGGGTCACCCTATCGGTGCCTGAACTCAAAACAGGCGTCAC
>JAJRSY010000306.1 GCA_024278565.1 Bacteroidota bacterium | reverse complement strand
GCGAGACGGGCAAACAATCGCTCAAAAGAATATCTATAACAACTACATCAAAAAGAGCTTTCAGTTGCCCGCTTCACCCGATGATGATGATGACCGGTGGTTTTGCCAGAGAATGGTCAATGAAGCCGTCAATATATCCATGGCAGACAATCCCGGGCCGGTTCACATCAACATTCCATTGAGGGAACCTTTATATAAGCTGGCAGCCTCTGAAACAGGAAAACCAAAATTGATAGAGGTAACAAAAACGGAGCGGTCATTACCTGAATCGGAAATCACCGATCTCCTGAAACAATGGAAAGGTTGCGGTAAAAAGCTGATTGTTGCCGGAATAAAAGACGCCAATGATACCATTGACCGTTTGCTGGATAAAATGGCTAACGACAACTCCACCGTGATTTTAAGCGAAACAACTTCCAACGTCAATTCAAACAATGCCGTTAAATGTATAGACCCTACGCTTGACTGTATTCCCGCAGGCGAGGAAAAAGTATATGCCCCCGATATCCTGCTAACTTTTGGCGATGAACTTGTTTCCAAAAAAATAAAGGCGTTTTTACGAACCTACCGGCCAAAGGAACATTGGCATATTGACCCTGCCGGGGAATGTATTGACACTTTCAAAAGTTTAACGAAAGTGATCGCCACTACTCCCGAATATTTTCTGAAAACAATATGTGCGGAGACAGAAAATAAAAATGAGTTTAAAAACCTCTGGCGTCAAGCCTACCGTCAATCATTGAATAGCCGTGACAAACTGATGGAATCCGTTCCCTTTTGCGATTTAGCGGTGTTTAAAATACTGATGGGATCCATTCCTGACAACTCTAATCTTCATTTTGCCAACAGTTCACCCATTAGATATTCCAACCTTTTCGTAATTGAACCGGACAGAAAAATTTTGGTCAACTGCAATCGCGGAACCAGTGGCATTGAAGGGTCAATAAGCACCGCTTCAGGCGCAGCTTTTGCCAACGGCAAGATAACGACAATTGTCACAGGCGATCTGGGATTTTATTATGATTCCAATGCGCTGTGGAACAAACACCTTCCCAATAATTTGAGGATCATTGTTATCAATAATTCGGGCGGTAATATTTTCAGGATCATTCCCGGACCGTCTGAATTGGATGAACTGGAAGAATTCTTTGAAACGAGGCATGAGATGAGCGCTGAATCGCTTGCTACAGCTTATGCAATTCCTTATTATTTTTGCGATGATTTTAACTCCCTGGAAAAACAATTAAAGGTTTTTTATAAGCCGCATGAAAAGGCAGTCATTCTTGAAATAAAAACGCCTGCTAAGGAAAGCGCTGAACTTCTCAGGGATTTTATAAAAATGCAAAAAAACAATAATGGGAAATAGCAGAAACTGGCAAACCATAAAAGAATACAGCGAAATACTTTTCGAGTATTTTGAGGGCATCGCCAAAATAACCATCAATCGCCCCCGGTATTACAATGCTTTCACGCCAAAAACCAATATGGAAATGATTGAGGCGATGGATATTTGCAGGGAAAGGCAAGACATTAACGTAGTTGTGCTAACCGGAACAGGCGATAAAGCCTTTTGTTCGGGAGGCGACCAGAATGTAAAAGGCAGAGGCGGTTATATTGACGAAAATGGCGTGCCTCGCCTGAATGTTCTTGACCTGCACAAGAAAATACGCTCGTTGCCAAAGCCTGTTATTGCGATGGTAAACGGCTATGCCATTGGAGGCGGGCATGTGCTGCATGTGGTTTGCGACCTAACGATAGCTTCGGAAAATGCTATTTTCGGACAAACAGGACCTAAAGTAGGAAGTTTTGATGCAGGGTTTGGGTCTTCTTATCTCGCACGACAGGTCGGGCAAAAGAAAGCGCGGGAGATATGGTTTACCTGTAATCAATATTCAGCCGAGGAAGCCGAAAAAATGGGCATGGTCAATAAAGTAGTACCTTTTGAATCGTTGGAAGATGAAGTTGTTTCGTGGTGCAAAACCATTATGAAAAGAAGCCCGCTTGCGTTGAGAATGATTAAAAGAGGACTCAATGCCGAACTCGATGGGCAAACGGGCATCATGGAATTTGCCGGTGACGCCACTTTGATGTATTACCTGATGGAAGAAGCACAGGAAGGAAGAAACGCTTTCCTGGAAAAACGCGATCCCGATTTTGATAAATTTCCCAAATTTCCGTAGAGCGTTTAAAGTTTGAGTCCACTCCGAAAACGTTGAAATAGCAATATTCAGACCTTCAAGGTTTTTCTAATAAGCTGAAATACAAATTGTTAGTTTTGTGGAATTTACTAAAACAAACCTGGAAGGTCTTTGTGGAGTGGACTCAAGTTTACAACCTGAAACCTTCAAACCATCATGAAAAGCTGGCTCATTGCATTCAGGTTAAGAACCCTTCCACTTGCGTTTGCCTGCATCGCAACGGGCAGTTTTATAGCGGCTGCCGAAGGTCGTTTTAAGTGGCAAATATTAGCGCTGGCGCTTGTAACCACCTTATTTCTTCAAATACTTTCAAATCTTGCCAACGATTATGGCGACTCGGTGCATGGCGCTGACAGTGATGAACGAACAGGACCTGCCCGGTCGGTACAAAGCGGAGAGATTTCACCGGCAGCCATGAAAAGGGCGATCGTCTTGTTTGCCGTTCTTGCTTTTATTACCGGTGTGGCGCTCATTTATTATGGGTTATATGAATTACCGCCCTGGTATCTTGCCGGATTTTTCATTTTAGGTCTTTGTGCCATTGCAGCGTCTATTAAATATACGGCAGGCAAAAACCCTTACGGCTATAAAGGATTAGGAGACTTGTTTGTGTTTATTTTTTTCGGTATAGTGGGGGTGTTTGGCACCTATTTCCTCCATACCCATCTGGTGAACTTACAAGTTTTTTTGCCTGCCGCTTCCATAGGCTTATTGGCAACCGGAGTGCTTAACGTAAACAACATGCGCGACACAAGATCAGACCTGGCTGCCGGAAAAACGACCATACCCATCAGGTTGGGTCCCACGTATGCCAAAGCCTATCACACCTTGTTGATTGTCGTGGCAATAATAACAATGCTTATCTACACAGCGCTTAATTATAGCAAGAGTTTTCAATTATTATTTTGTTTGTCTGTCCCACTTTTTTTCGTTCACCTGATCAAAGTGTATAGAAATAAAGAACCGGAAAAACTGGATAAACAATTGAAAGTTCTTGTATTATCCACTCTCTTATTTTCATTGCTGTTCGGAGTGGGACTTTTGATATAAACAACTCATTATATTAAGCAATGTTTAACTTTGATTTCTCTTGATCCGTAATTTGATGCATAAGCCACACACTTTCCAATTCTCAAACCTAAAAGCAACCTTCAGCAAGTATGAATTGGTTTTCAAACAACCGGGCGGTACTTCCAGAGGCATTTTAATGAACAAAACATCCTGGTTTATAAAAATATGGGAAGCATCAAACCCTGAAATTTCAGGCATCGGGGAGTGTAGTCCGCTAAAAGGTTTGAGTATTGACTTCCGTGAAGATTTTGAAAAGGAACTCGCCAACATCTGCAATAATATACAAAGCTATTCATCGCTTTTAGAAACCCGGTTGAATGAACTGCCCTCCATTAACTTTGGGCTGGAAACCGCGCTCATTGACCTGGCAAACAAGGGTGAAAAAATCTTGTACCCCTCCGGTTTTACACAAGGCAAAGACTCCATTGATATCAACGGCTTGATTTGGATGGGTGATACTGAATTTATGAAACAGCAAATTGATGAAAAAATCAATCAGGGTTTCCGGTGTATAAAAATGAAGATTGGCGCCATTGATTTTGAAAAGGAACTGAGTCTGCTGCGATACATCAGGCAATCGCCCGGGGGAGGAAAAATCGAATTGCGAGTTGACGCCAACGGAGCTTTCACCGTGGAAGAAGCCCTTTCGAAACTTGAACGGTTGAGCGAATTGCATATCCATTCCATAGAACAACCCATAAGGCAGGGCAACCCTGAACAGATGGCGGAACTTTGTAAAAAAACACCGGTACCTATCGCACTCGATGAAGAATTGATAGGCGTAAATTCTTATTCTGAGAAACAGGCTTTATTGGAACAAATCAAACCTCAATATATCATCCTGAAACCAACGCTTGTGGGTGGATTGTCTGAAAGTGAAGAATGGATAAATGTTGCGGAAGCACAAAATGTTGGTTGGTGGGTTACCTCCGCTCTTGAATCCAATATCGGATTGAATGCCATTGCCCAATGGACCTATACTTTAAAAAACAGTATGCCTCAGGGACTAGGAACCGGACAGCTTTTTACCAATAATATCAAATCCCCGCTTTACCTCCAATCGGATAAATTGTTTCACAACCCACACACATCGTGGAACATCAAATCACTGCAATGAACGGGGAATACCAAACAATTACAATTGACGGGAAATCTTATGCTCCGCCTGAGTTAAAGAAATGGTGTCGTCAGCAATTAGAAAACCGGGTTGAAGATTGGGAGAAAGATTTTTATCATTTCCTGCTTGCATGGATTGATACCGATCTAAAAACCATTGCCGTAAACACTTCCGGTTCTACGGGTGTTCCAAAATCCATAAATATTGAAAAGGACGCCATGATTGCCAGCGCCAGAATGACGCTTGATTTTTTTGATTTAAAGGAAGGAAATTCGGCATTGCTCTGCTTGCCTTGCCAATACATTGCAGGAAAAATGATGGTGGTGCGAGCCTTTGTCGGTAAACTGAATTTAATACCCGTTAAACCCTCCGTTCATGCTTTGGCAATTGACAACAAACCCAACTTTGCCGCTTTCACACCCTTGCAAATGAGCAATTTGTTAAGGACGGAGCAGGGAATATCTCAAATAAGAGCTATTAAAAACATTATCATTGGCGGAGCGCCTGTTTCCGAAATTTTACGTGAGAAACTATCGTCATTTCCCAACCATATTTATGAAACATTCGGCATGACCGAGACCGTCAGCCATATTGCGCTTAAACTACTCTCGAAACAAACCGCCACCGATTGCTTTATGGTGTTGGATAAAATAAAAATCGAAACCGATGAAAGAGGTTGCCTGATCGTGAATGCTCCGCAATTTTCACCTGAAAGAATTGTTACCAACGATCTTGTAGAGATCATGGATAAAAAGCGGTTTCGCTGGCTGGGAAGGATGGATAATGTAGTGAATTCGGGTTCTATCAAACTATTGCCCGAACAATTGGAAAATAAAATCAGACCGCTTATTCATCGCAGATTCATTTTTTCAGGAATTCCTGACCCTGATCTTGGCGAGAAATTGATACTCATCATTGAAGGGAAACCCATAACCGGAAAGGCGCTTATAGAACTCAAACAACGATTGTCGCAAACGCTTTCTAAATATGAGATACCGAAAGATATTTTGTTTGTTGATGAATTTGTTAGTACGTCTAACGGTAAAATTCAGAGGGAACGGACCATGAGAATTACCACAGGCCATTAGGTTTCAAGATACTTATCCCTAAAATCAAGATCAACATAGCAAAAATCAATATGTAGAACCTGTTTATGTTGTGGCCATAGTTTAAAATAGCGTTGTACTATAACACAATATGGGTGTAAAACCATTGGCAATATCTTGCTTTTAGACCTTTATCTGACGTAAGGGTTTCCAAAATCCTTTAAACATTGAGTTGTCAGATTATACATTGCAGCGCTATTTTAAACTATAGCCATTGAAAAAACATAATCATCATTAGCACTGGGGTTAATATCAAACTCAATATATCCTACTGAACCTACAGAAATTATATATCAAACTGAATTGATTTCACCATTTAATAAATTGCAAACAAGCGATAATTTTTATACAAATAAGATTCTGCTGACTAAGTAACAGGAATTAAGTCCGAATTTGAAAAGCCCGGTAATTCTAATTAGCGGGCTTTTTTATTTAGATAGTGTCTGTCTTTAATGTAAAAACATAATTCAAAAAATGAATACCACTAATTCCCATCCTTGGAGGGGTGTAGGGGTGGGTCAATATAAAATACCATTCATTTTTTGAATTTCGCGACTAAATGGACAGACACTAGATAGTGTCAATCATTTAGATTTATTTCCCACTATTTCGTAGCCTTTGCAAGAGAATCGTACTACTTTACCAATGAATTGAAATCCTTCAAATAGTTGATTCTATTAGGGTTTATCGAAATATTCGCTTAACTCACTAAAATAATAACCTTGGCAAAACGACCAAATGACACTACGGTGATAGATAGATTTGCAGACATTTATCTTGAAAAACTAAAAGGGAAGACTGACATTAACAGACTTATTTTGAACCTTATTGCAGATGATTTAACTGATCTTGAAAGAATCAGAAATTATATGGTAATCGAAGAATACTATAATCTGCTAAGGGAAAACAACGGGATAAGCTATTTGACGTTAATACAACTTTCTGACAAGTATGATCTTGCCGAACGTCAGATTCAGAACATTGTTTATAAGTGGTCTGAAAAGTATAAGAAATACAGTAATGTAGCTGACAAATCCTAAGTGGCTTAATTTCACTCAGGGTGAATGCCTTGAAGCAATAACATCAACCCAGGAAACCACAACATTACGCTTTAAACCTCAAGCGAAATCAAAAATTGTTTTGGAGAAAATCTTAAGATTGCAATAAAAGCACGGGGAGCATTCTTGCTACGAATGCATCTTATCCTT
>JAJRSY010000305.1 GCA_024278565.1 Bacteroidota bacterium | reverse complement strand
GAAAGTCCTTCATATTAAAACTTTTCCATGATTTGAAATAGATTACGAATTGAAAAAATCTCGAAATTCAGATTTTTTCGCATCACTAAAGTTCTGCAATAAAATTGCAGGGTTTTAAACCCCAACCTGAGACCAATAAATCAAGCACCGCTTCTAATGAAAAAGACAACTCAAAGCAAGCCTGAAATTTAACTACCTTTGTCAAAGTCAAAAATACTATATGATTCAATCAATGACAGGTTTCGGGAAGCACGTGGTACAGCTGCCTTCTAAAAAAATAACCGTTGAGCTGAAATCGCTCAACAGTAAGAATTTGGATTTAAATGCCCGAATGCCCTCGGCATATCGTGAAAAAGAGCTGGAACTGCGAAAAACCATTGCCAGCTCGTTGATTAGGGGCAAGGTAGATTTTGGACTGTATGTGGAATCTACAGGGAGCGAGACTTCTGCCCAAATAAATGAAGATGTCGTTCGCAAATACATGAAACAGTTGGCTACCATGGCCAATGGAGACGATGTGCGACTGCTTGAGATGGCCTTGCGTATGCCAGACACAATGAAAACAGAACGTGAAGATATTGACGAAGCTGAATATGAAGCCATTCAACTTGCCCTAAAAGAAGCACTTTCAGAAATCAATATTTTTCGGTCGGAGGAAGGCAATGTTCTAGAAAAAGATTTTGTGGACAGGATAGGTAATTTAGAAGAACTACTGGCCAAAGTCATCAAAATGGACCCAGATAGACAAACCGATGTTAGAGAACGTTTAGACAAAGCTATTGCCGAACTAAAGGTCGAGGTCGATGCCAACCGTTTTGAGCAAGAGCTCATTTATTATTTAGAAAAGTATGATATAACCGAAGAGAAAGTAAGGCTCGCCAATCATCTTGATTATTTTACAAAAACCTTGAACTCAGCCGATAGTAATGGAAAAAAACTAGGGTTTATTTGCCAGGAAATCGGCCGTGAAATAAATACCATCGGGTCGAAGGCCAATTATGCTCCCATGCAACAATTAGTAGTGCAGATGAAAGACGAATTGGAGAAAATCAAGGAACAAATGTTGAACGTGCTTTAATCGAGTTCACTATGAAAGGAGGAAAACTCATCATATTCTCAGCTCCGTCTGGCAGCGGTAAGACAACTATAGTCAAATATCTTTTAGAACAGCCTGAATTGAATTTGGCATTTTCGGTATCCGCTACTTCGAGGTCTCGCCGTGGTAATGAAAAAGATGGGGAACATTATTATTTCATGTCGGTCTCTGAATTTAAAAAACACATCAAGAACGATGATTTTTTGGAGTGGGAAGAGGTATATAGAGACAATTTCTATGGTACTTTAAAAACAGAGGTCGATCGTCTTTGGGCAGCAGGCAAAAATGTTATTTTTGATATTGATGTTGTTGGCGGACTGCGAATAAAGAAAAAATTCCCGAAAGAAACACTTGCCGTTTTTGTAAAGCCCCCGAGTGTAGATGAGCTTAAGATTCGATTGAAAAAAAGAAGTACCGAAAGCGACGATAAAATAAATATGCGAATTGCCAAAGCATCTGTTGAACTGGCAACTGCACCCCAATTTGATACGGTTATCAAGAACTATGATTTAGATATTGCCTTGAAAGAGGCCCAGGCATTGGTATTGGAATTTGTGAGTCCCCCAACCCCCAAAGGGAGCGTTAAGAAGTCATGAAAAATAAAATAGGTCTATATTTCGGCACGTTCAATCCAATACATATTGGTCATCTGGTCATTGCCAACCATATGGTAGAGTTTTCAGACCTTGATGAGGTTTGGTTCGTGGTAACGCCCCAAAGTCCGTTTAAGACCAAGAAATCATTGCTTGATGACCACCACAGGTATCAAATGGTCTTTGAAGCGACCAAAGACTATCCGAAGTTAAAACCCAGTAAAATAGAATTTGATTTGCCGCAACCAAATTACACGATCAACACTCTGGTACATTTGGGTGAAAAATATGGTACAGCACATCAATTCTCGTTGATTATGGGATCGGATAATCTGAAAAGTTTTCATAAATGGAAAAACTACGAAACCATTTTGGAAAACCACTCGCTATATGTGTACCCCAGAATTTCGGAGGGTGAAATTGAACATCGGTTTAAGGACCATGCTAAAATTCAAAAAGTAGCTGCCCCGATTATGGAAATCTCCTCTACCTTTATTCGCAAACAACATAAAGCGGGCAAGGATATTAGAGCTATGCTGCCCGACCCAGTTTGGATCTATATGGATGGGATGAATTTTTATAGGTAGGGGCTTAGGCACATAATGCCAATCAAGGGTTGAAAATAAACCAGTTCTATGAATGCAACGTGCTGCAAATAAATCTTTTGTAAAAAAAATCGAACTAATTGACCAAACTGTTATAAAGGTTAATTATGCTCAGAATCGATTACTTTTTCTGCCCATTGCATTGCTTTCTGAATTATCGAACAGGTTTTTTAATGAACAGGCGAAACTAAAAAGAGCCCGATCAATGAAGACCAGACTCTTTTACGAGAACACTATATGAAAATGAAAAAATTTATTTCTTAATTACATGGTAAAAGTAGCTGCTCTTTGCCATTTTAAAAAACAAATGATGTGAAGTATGCAAAAGTTGTGGTGAGCACCTATAACTTTGTTATTTGCCTTATCAAATTTTTTCAATTGCATTAATTAAGACGTAACTTAGAGGTTATTCTTCTTACCTTACAATAAGAAATGATTCCACGGTACTTTGCCAGTAGGTGCAAAATGAAACGTTTTAGAGGAGAAACCTAGTATCATGTCAAAATAATAATGAAACATTATATTTGTAAGTAATTTGTATATTTGTGTAAACTTTAATATGTCATGTTAAAAAAAATACATCTCACAAATAATGAGTACGATTATTTATTCAATTTTATTAAAACGGG
>JAJRSY010000304.1 GCA_024278565.1 Bacteroidota bacterium | reverse complement strand
GTGAAATCAAACAATGGACCAAAGAAAAAAACAAACAAAAGAAAAAGATCAAATGGGAGTTTACAAAACGAGATGCCTATAAAAAACTATCTCATCATTTTGTTCCATAATTAAATTGACGTGATACTAGAGAAAAAAAATATAACTCACTAAAATCAAAAAGCCCCTTTCTTTTGAAAGAGGCTTGAAATATATTTTTGTTGGTTTTTTAACTCTTTGCGATCCAATCGTTCACCTTTTCTGGTGTCATAATCGATTCTACAAACGTATAGGCACCTGTTTTAGGTGACTTTACCATTTTTATGGCCTTTGTCAATCTTTTCGAACTTGTCTGTAAACTTGCAACGGTCTTCTTTGCCATGGTATGAATTGTTTATTTTTCCTAATTCCCTCGAAGGAGGGAATCTAAATTATTTTATTTCTTTATGAACGGTCATCTTTTTCAAGATAGGATTGAACTTTTTAAGTTCAATTCGTTCAGGAGTGTTCTTTTTGTTTTTGGTGGTAATGTAACGCGAAGTACCAGGCTGGCCTGATTCTTTATGCTCCGTACATTCTAAAATAACCTGAATTCTATTTCCTCTTTTTGCCATTGTAATCTATAATTTTCTGGATTATTTCACCATCCCTTTCGCCTTCGCTTCTTTCAAAACGGCCGAAATACCTCTCTTATTGATTATTTTTATCGCCTTGGCAGAAACCTTTAGCGTTATCCAACGATCCTCTTCAGGAATAAAAAAACGTTTCTTCGAAAGGTTAACGTTAAATCTTCTTCTAGTTTTATTGATAGAGAAGGAAACATTGTTTCCGAACATTGCTCTCTTTCCCGTAATTTCACAAACTTTTGACATTGTGCTGGCTTTTTTAACAGGCTGCAAATTTATATCATTTTTACTGGACGGGCAAAATTCTACTTCAGAATTTTAAAATTTCTTTTTGAAGCAACTCAAACGCTTTGTTCACCGTTTTTTGCACGATCCGTTTCCTATGGCTGCCCATCATAAATTTTTCGGCACACACCCCTTCTGGGGAAGCTATGGCGATAAAGACCGTACCCACCTCAGCATCTGAATCGCCTTTGGTCGGGCCCGCATTACCAGTGGTGGCCACGGCAAAATCGGCGTTCAACAGTTCTCTTGCGTTGGCCGCCATCATTTTTGCCACCTCGGCACTTACCACCGAATGTGCTTCGATCAATTTTTTTGGCACCTTGAGCACCGCTATCTTGGCCTCGGTGGCATAACTGACAATACTGCCCTTGAAATATGCCGAGGCGCCCGGTAGTTTTGTGATCTGCTGTGCTATTCGACCTCCCGTACAACTCTCGGCAGTGGCCAAAGTGCGTTTTTTTGCCGTAAACAATTTTGCGACCACCTCTTCCACATTCTCGTTATCTTCAATACCGTAAATAAGATCACCTATCAGTCCATATAACTTTTGGCTTTCTTCATCAATCGCTTTCAGCAGCACTTGCTTATCGCTGCCTTTTGCTGTCAAACGCAAACGCACCTTGCCCAAATTGGGCAAATATGCCAACTTGATAAAAGGGGGAAGGCCATTCTCCCAATCCTCTATTCTAGCGGCCAGGGCACTTTCGCCAAGACCATAGGTGACCAAGGTTTTATGCACGATATAAGGGTGTTCGAACTCGGCGGCGATTTTGGGTATGACCACTTCGGCCATCAGGTTTTTCATCTCAAAAGGGACTCCCGGCAGCGAGATATACACCACTTCACCATCTTTGATCCACATACCGGGCGCAGTGCCATAGGCATTGTGCAGTACAACCGCCCGTGAAGGAACCATGGCCTGCCTTCTGTTCACTTCCGAAATGAGAGCTGTGGTAATATACTTCTTGAACAGTTGCTCAACATGCTTCAGCACGGCTTCGTTCTGCACCAGTACATCGTCAAAAAACTCACAAAATGTATACTTGGTGATATCATCTTTGGTAGGCCCCAGCCCACCTGTAACGATAATGATCTCTGCTCTGGTCCTGGCATCGGTAAGCGCCTTTAATATATGTGCCCTATCATCTTGAACCGAGGTGATTTGATATACCGAAACCCCGATTTTATCAAGTTCTTTGGAAATAAAAGCGGAGTTCGTATCAACGATCTGCCCAATGAGAATTTCATCACCAATGGTAATAATCTCGGCGAACATTACAAATTGAAATCTTTTTTCAACTCTGATACTACTTGAAAAATATCCTTCTTAAGGCTGGGGAACACTTTTTGTATTTCTAACATATTGGCGGCACTTTTGCCCAGCATCTCTATTTCCGAAGCTGCTGCCCGGGTCTGCTCCATTCCCAATAAATCTACATTTGGTTTTATTTTATGGGCCAATTGGTACACCTGTTCGTAGTTCTGCTGCTCCAACGCTTCCTCTAGGTCTTCAAGATCTTGGGGCACCTCTTCCAAAAAAACCGAAATCACCGAATTGATGAAATCTTGATCACCATCGGCCATCTCATTTATCTTATCTAAATTGTATATCATTATTTGATTTTAATTGAAAATAGCTCTTGCCCCTCTATTCTACCCGAAAGATAGTCATTTGCTTGTATTTTACCAACCCCGGCAGGAGTTCCTGTGAAAATAACATCTCCTTTTTTCAACATAAAAAACGTGGATACGTATGAAACCAACGCATCAATCTTCCATAACATTAGTGATGTATTGCCCTTCTGGACTTCATTGCCGTTCTTGTACAATGAAAAATTCAAATTGTTCAGGTCTTTGAAATTTGACTTTGGAAGCCATTTTCCAACTACAGCAGCACCATCAAACCCCTTGGCTTTTTCCCATGGAAGTCCTTTTTCCTTTAATTTCGCTTGCAGGTCCCTCGCCGTGAAGTCGATGCCCAAACCTATTTCATCGTAATAGTTAGGTGCGAATTTTTCTTCAATGTGCTTGCCCACCTTTTTGATCTTGACCAAGACCTCAACCTCATAGTGCACCTCATTTGAAAACCCGGGAATATAAAAATCTTGCCCGTTGGGAAGCACAGCGGAATCTGGCTTGATAAAAACCACAGGTTCTTCAGGGCGCTCATTTTTAAGTTCCTTGATATGGTCTGTGTAATTTCTACCTATACAAACAATTTTCATTGGTGAAATTTAATGGGTTTCTTTATTGGTGTAATGAGTAAATGGTGCAATGAGTGAATGAGTCAATTTTATTCCCTCCTTGTCTCATTGCACATTCTCTCATTCCCTCACTCACTCACTCATTCATTCATTCATTGTTACTTTATAACTCTTCACTGACTTCGACTGCGCTCAGTCTGACAACTGTTTACTGTTTACTAATTTTGAGTCCACTCCGAAAAGTCGATTTTCAGAAACAGTTCAGTATTTCGTTTTGATCAGGAAAAATTTAAAACTTGGAATTTTGAGTTGAAAAATGATTTTGGCGTCATAATTGCCTTAAACTTTGCCAATAGCGCAAGG
>JAJRSY010000303.1 GCA_024278565.1 Bacteroidota bacterium | reverse complement strand
TTAAATAAAAAGGAACCGACCGAAACCTTTGCGAAAACCTATTTGGCGCAAGCAAAAGTATTTTTGAACACAGTTGAAATATTTAGAGCACAAGAACTTGCGGTGGTCTAAAGATCCGTAAGGTTTTCAACCGAAGTAAAATACAACCCCTTTTCTTTGCTTTTCAAGACGATGTAACGTTTCTTTGTACCCAGTTCATAAATACTTTGAAATCGTTATCAAGAAAGGCAGAGGGATTGGACCCATTGAAGCCTTAGCAACCCTTTATGCTTTAAAGAAGGTGCTAAATTCTATCCCGAGTATCGGGACAGATAACCAAAAGATAGACGTTCGTCTAGCCTTTTTCCTTACTTGATATTTTATATACCCATTTTGATTGTTCAGGTTTTCTGTGCATTAAAGTTGCACCTATTTTTTTTAGATGAAGAATATTAAAGAAATATTACAAGAACGTATTTTAATACTTGATGGTGCCATGGGCACCATGTTGCAACGTTATAAATTTACAGAAGAAGATTTTCGAGGCGAACGTTTTAAAGATTGGCCAGACCCCCTACAGGGCAACAATGACCTCTTGTCATTGACCCAGCCCGAAGCCATAGCGACCATTCACGGAAAATATTTTGAGGCAGGAGCCGATATTGTTGAGACCAATACATTTTCAAGTACGACCATCGCCATGGCCGATTACGGCATGGAAGACCTGGTGTATGAACTGAATTTTGAATCTGCAAGAATAGCCAAAGAGGTGGCTCAAGAATTTATTAAAAAAGAGCCTCATAAACCACGTTTTGTAGTGGGCAGTATTGGTCCGACCAATAAGACGGCAAGTATGTCGCCCGATGTGAACGACCCTGGGTTTAGGGCGGTTTCATTTGATGAGCTTCGTATTGCCTACAAACAACAGGTAGAAGGGCTATTGGATGGTGGATCTGATATGCTATTAGTAGAGACTATTTTTGATACCCTTAATGCCAAAGCGGCATTGTTCGCTATTGAAGAAGTTAAAGAAGAACGTAATATTGATGTGCCCATAATGGTAAGCGGCACTATAACCGACGCCTCAGGTAGAACCCTATCTGGCCAGACCGCAGAGGCATTTTTAATTTCTATTTCGCATATCCCTATTTTATCAGTGGGCTTTAATTGTGCTTTAGGGGCAAGTCAATTGGTGCCGCATTTAGAGGTGCTTTCGTCAAAAACAGAATATGCGGTTTCTGCTCACCCCAATGCGGGTCTGCCCAATGCTTTTGGCGAGTATGATGAGACCCCAGAACAGATGGCAAGCCAGATAAAAGAATATGTTGAAAAAGGCTTGGTGAATATAGTTGGCGGCTGTTGTGGTACCACACCAGAGCATATCAGTGCGATTGCAGAGGTTGTAAAGAATTTTAGCCCTAGAAACTTGATTATTGAAAACATCTAAGGATGATTCTAGAAGTTGCCGTATTACAAATAAAAGAAGGTTTGTCAGAACAATTTGAGATGGCTTTTAAAGAAGCCTCTTTAATCATTTCTTCTATGAATGGCTATATTTCGCATCAATTGAAAAAGTGTGTTGAGGTTGAGAATCAATATATTCTTTTGGTGAATTGGAAAACGCTGGAAGATCATGAAATCGGTTTTCGAAAATCGTTAGAATATCAAGAATGGAAGCGTTTATTGCATCATTTTTATGAACCCTTCCCAACAGTTTTACATTATAGATGAGTAAAAATATTAAAAACATAAATTCGATGAGCAGCGGTTCCCCCTTTGAGGGTAGAGGGGGGCGCTTTTTAAAACTTAGCGGTCTCGAACCCTTGATCGTTACCCCCGAAAGCAATTTCGTGAACGTGGGCGAACGTACCAATGTGGCTGGTTCAAAAAAATTCCTTCGTCTCATCAAAGAAGAAAAATTTGAGGAAGCATTGAGCGTTGCCCGTAATCAAGTAGAGGGTGGGGCGCAGATTATCGATATTAATATGGATGATGGCCTCATTGATGGCAAAGAGGTCATGGTGAAGTTCTTGAACCTTGTGATGGCCGAGCCGGACATTGCCCGTGTACCCATTATGATCGATAGCTCTAAATGGGAGATTATTGAGGCTGGCCTTCAAGTAGTACAGGGTAAATGTGTAGTGAATTCGATCAGTCTAAAAGAAGGTGAGGAACAGTTCGTTCATCACGCAAAGCTGATAAAACGCTATGGTGCTGCGGTCATTGTAATGGCATTCGACGAGGTGGGCCAGGCCGATAATTATGAGCGTAGGATCGAAATAGCAAAACGTTCGTATGATATATTGGTCGATAAGGTGGGGTTTCCGCCCGAAGATATCATTTTTGACCTGAATATTTTCCCCGTTGCTACGGGAATGGAAGAACATAAATTAAATGCCCTCGATTTTATTAATGCCACAAAATGGGTCAAAGAAAACCTGCCATACTGTAGTGTAAGTGGTGGGGTTAGTAATGTCTCTTTCAGTTTTAGGGGCAACAACCCGGTGCGCGAGGCCATGCATTCCGTTTTTCTGTACCATGCCATACAAGCGGGTATGAATATAGGCATTGTAAACCCTACGATGTTGGAGATTTATGATGATATTCCCAAAGACCTATTGGAGCGTGTTGAGGATGTAATACTTAATCGACGTGATGACGCCACCGAGCGTCTGCTCGATTTTGCAGAATCGGTAGTGGGTAAGGCCAAGGAGAGCAAGGTAGACCTATCTTGGCGTGAAGGATCACTTCAAGATAGAATTACAAGGGCTCTGGTAAAGGGCATTGACCAATATATAGTTGAGGATGTGGAGGAAGCACGGCAGGTAGCCGACAAGACCATCAAGGTCATAGAAAAGAACTTAATGACAGGAATGAACGTTGTAGGTGATCTTTTCGGAAGCGGAAAAATGTTTTTGCCACAGGTAGTAAAATCGGCACGGGTAATGAAAAAAGCAGTAGCTTATTTGTTGCCTTATATTGAAGAAGAAAAAAGAAAAAATGCCCCCAAACCCCCAAAGGGAGAGCAGCATTGGAAAACTGCTGACCCTGTATTGTACGGATTGTTGAAAGAATATGCCCAAAGAATGCGTAACCGACCCACAGCATCGGAAACTATGCTGTGGAATGCCCTTTCAGGGAAAAATTTGGATGGATATAAATTTCGAAGACAACATATAATCGGTGAATATATTACCGATTTCATTTGTTTGAAGGAAAACTTGATTATTGAGGTTGATGGATTAATTCATCAATTGCCCGAAAATAAAAAAAGTGATACTGAGCGAACAGCTTGGTTAGAAGCAGAGGGTTACCGTGTAATCCGTTTTACAAATGATGAGGTGTTAGGAGGTTTAGAACTTGTTTTAAATAAAATTCATAAAAATTTGAAAGCTCCCCCTTCGGGGGCGGGGGGGGCTGGAAAAATATTGATGGCTACCGTAAAAGGCGATGTACACGACATTGGCAAGAACATTGTGAGCGTTGTGCTGGCCTGTAACAATTACGAGATCGTTGATCTGGGCGTAATGGTGCCACCCGAAAAAATCATCAATGCCGCCATAGAGCACAATGTGGATATTATAGGTCTGAGCGGATTGATCACCCCCTCGCTTGATGAGATGGTATTTCTAGCAAAGGAAATGGAGCGGCAGAACTTTGAAGTGCCATTACTGATTGGGGGTGCAACCACCAGTAAGGCGCATACGGCGGTAAAAATAGACCCTCAGTACACTAACTCGGTCGTACATGTAAATGATGCCTCACGCGCGGTAACGGTAGTAGGCGATCTTTTAAAAGGGGAAAGTTCAGAAGGCTATAAAAGCGGAATCAAACTCGATTACGAAGTATTTCGTGATAAGTTTTTAAAGCGCACCGTGAAAAAGGAGTACAAGACGTTGGCCGAAGCAAGAAAGAACAAGTTTCAAATTGATTGGTCAACTTCGAAGATCGTAAAACCCAATAAGTTGGGAATTCAGGTAATTGAAGACCAGGATCTTGAAAAATTAGTTGACTTTATTGACTGGTCGCCTTTTTTTAGAAGTTGGGAGTTGCATGGTAAATACCCAAATATTTTAACAGATGAGGTGGTGGGCAAGCAGGCTACGGAACTTTTTGGCGATGCCCAAGCGATGTTGAAAAAAATTATTGAAAAAAAACAATTGAAGGCCAAAGCCGTGCTCGGACTTTTCGCTGCCAATACGGTGAACGATGATGATATTGAAGTATCAATTCCTGATGTCATTTCGAGCGCAGTCGAGAATAATCTAGAACAGAAGTATTCTCCCCCTTCGGGGGAGATGCCCAAAGGGCAGAGGGGGATTTTCAGAACTCTGCGCCAACAATTAAAGCGACGTAAGGGGGTGCCAGATTACGCACTTTCCGATTTTATTGCTCCAAAAGATTTTGGAAAACAAGATTATATAGGCTGTTTTTGTGTAAGCACGGGCTTTGGTACGGCAGAACTGGCAGCGACTTACGAGAAAAATCTAGATGATTACAATGCTATAATGGTCAAAGCCTTGGCAGATCGTTTGGCAGAGGCCTTCGCCGAGTATTTGCACAAAAAGGTGCGTACTGAACATTGGGGCTATGCCGCTGATGAGGGTCTCAGCAATGAAGATTTGATCAAAGAATCGTACAAAGGCATTCGCCCCGCCCCGGGTTATCCTGCTTGTCCCGATCATTTAGAGAAATTAACGATATGGCAGTTGTTGAAGGTCAATGAAACCATAGGGGTCGAATTGACCGAAAGTCTGGCCATGTGGCCGGCAGCATCGGTTTCTGGGTATTATTTTGGTAACCCTGAGGCACGATATTTCGGACTCGGAAAAATAAAAGAGGACCAAGTAGCCGATTTTGCAAAAAGAAAAAACATAACTTTGGAAGAGGCAACCAAGTGGTTGGCCCCGAATATAGCCTAAGCAGCCCCCTAGCCCCCAAAGGGGGGAATAGCAGGTCGACCTGCAAGGTTTCAAAAACCTTGTAGGTCTAAGGGAAAAATCTGAGTAAGAAATCCCCCTTCGGGGGTTAGGGAGCGTTTTAGGTAACGTTATAAAAAGAGAAAATTTAATAATATAGTAATTAAAATCGACCCAAGTAAGAATCCCCCTTTGGGGGTTAGGGGGCTAGTATATGAAAGTAACCGACCATATTAAAAATGCAAAGGGCAAGACCTTGTTCTCTTTTGAGATAATTCCGCCCGTCAAGGGCAAGAACATTCAAGAGCTGTACAATAATATAGGCCCCTTAATGGAGTTTGACCCACCGTTCATTGACGTGACCACTTCTAGAGAGGAGTATGTGTATATTGATAAAGGGGGGCTTTTAGATAAAAAAAAGACACGTATGCGCCCGGGTACGGTGGGTATCTGTGCTTCGATAAAGCACAAGTATGATGTAGACACGGTACCGCACGTGCTGTGCGGCGGCTTTACGAAAGAGGAGACAGAATACCTTCTGGTGGACTGCCATTATTTGGGTATCGACAACGTAATGGCATTGCGGGGCGATGCCATGCGCGAAGAAAAATATTTTGAACCTACCAAAGGAGGGCACCCCTATGCATTGAACCTGGTGGAGCAAATCCAAAATCTGAACCATGGAAAATATTTGCACGAGGTCGTTGAAACCGATGATTGTGCCGATTTTTGTATTGGTGTGGCCGGCTATCCTGAAAAGCATTTGGAGGCTCCATCTTTACAGTCAGACCTGAAACGGCTTAAAGAAAAAGTGGATGCCGGTGCCGATTATATAGTGACACAGATGTTTTTTGACAACCAAGGGTTCTTTGAGTTTGTGGCCGCTGCC
>JAJRSY010000302.1 GCA_024278565.1 Bacteroidota bacterium | reverse complement strand
TGGTTTTTAGTTTTCACCAATGGGTGGTGGCCCGTCGGGCACAATCGGCTCATAGACTTCATCGCCTTTACGCTCTTTAAATTCTGTCTTTATTTTTGCAATTGATTTCGGGTTCTCAAACAGGTCTACGGCGGTCATGGCCAAAGCCTTTGCTGCGTGGATCATTCCCTTATGGCCTATGCTCATACCCCCACAGGCCACAACGGCCCATGAGTGCCAAGGGGTGTCTTTGGGTGCTACGGTTACACCAAGGTTGATATTGGGTACGTTCCAACTCACATCGCCCACATCGGTAGAACCACCTCCAGGGTGTTCTTCGGTTTCTTTTAAGGGGTTGATGTCACCGTCCATTCCTACTTGAGGTTTTCCCGTTGCCTCCTGGATCTTCTTACCAAAGGCGGTTTCTTCTGTAGTGTAGCTCAGAGGGCCCAAAAGTTCAAGATTGTTCTGCATGATCTCTCCCCCTGCACGATTTACCAATACCTCGTAAATACCAGATATTAAAGAGATTTTATAATCAACGTTCGCCATTATGGCAGCACCTTCGGCCATTTTTTGCACCTGTTCGTAAACGGGCATCATGCCACTTCGTTTGGTATCACGTACCCGTACCCAAAGCTTTGAGTAATCGGGCACCACATTTACGACCTGACCCGCATCTTGAATGTGATAGTGAATCCGAACCGTTGGTTTTATATGTTCTCTGTAGTAATTGATTCCTGTTGTGTACAGTTCTAGGGCGTCAGAGGCACTACAACCATTCCATGGATCACCAGAGGCATGGGCAGCTTGCCCGTAAAATTCCACTTTAAAATCGACCAAGGCCAACGAGGTTTGTACATCGGCCTCGATTTTTGCAGAGGGATGCCAACTTAGATTTACATCAACATCGTTCCAAAGGCCTTCGCGAACCATCCATATTTTGCCAAAAAACTTTTCTTCGGAAGGGGTTCCTAAAAACTTGATGGTTCCTTTGATTTTACCAGCTTCCATCAACTCTTTTATGGCAATGGCAGAACCTAGGCTTGCTGCTCCGAACAAATTGTGCCCACAACCATGCCCTGCTGCTCCTTCTTTGAAGGGTTCTTTGGTCGGTTGGGCTTTTTGGGAAATTCCCGGTAGGGCATCGAACTCACCTAAAACACTTATGACCGGTGTTCCTGATCCATATACGGCGGTGAAAGCAGTTGGCATGCCCGCAACTCCCCTTTTTACAGTGAAACCATTTTTTTCTGCGTAATCAGCGAGTATTTTTGAAGATTCAGTTTCTTCAAAAGCGGTTTCCGCAGCTGCCCAAATTGCATCGCTTATTTTTATCAGTTCGGCTTCGTGTTTTTCAACCGATGCGATGACCGCCTTTTTACTTTTGATCATTTTTTGGGCAGAAATTACTGTTGCCATAAGAAGGAAAAAACTAAATAGAATGATTTTTTTCATTAGTATCGAATTGGTAATTATTCGTTGGATGGAATTTGGCCCATGGTCAACAGACTTAAGTATGAAGCTCATGTTACATGGGTTATTGCCAAATAATATTTTCATTTCCTAAATATACTGAAATTGACACTTTACATCTACTTTATTAGCCATTAAAATAATTCAAAACAGATACTTTTCCACCCTATTGCAATAATTTGAGGTTTTAACCTTGATGATTGTTAAATAACACTTACTAAAAACCGTTAAGCTAAAATATGATTGGAAACCCGATTCAATTTTGTATTTTTCACCTAAGCATATCATAATGAGGGCAAAATCTGTTTTTTATTTTTTATTTATGTTCGGTTCTTTCCTTTTTGCACAGGAAAACATCGAAGCAGTAGGTAATTTGAGTGATGATATCTCTGAAACCTCAGGCTTGATTTTTCACAACGGAAAATTGATTACCCATAATGATTCAGGAAATACCTCTGTCCTTTATGAAATCGACACGGTTTCTCTTCAGATTACAAGAATTATTAGCATCACAAACGCTGAAAATGTGGACTGGGAGGATATCGCCCAAGATGATGATTATATTTATATAGGTGATTTCGGGAACAATAAAGGCACTCGGACTGATTTGGCCATCTACAGAATAAATAAGCAGGTGTATGACCAAGAAAATACGGTAACCGCCGAGCGAATCGATTTCAGCTACGAGGATCAGACCGAATTTACAGATAACGGAAACAGTGATTGGGATGCCGAAGCTTTTTTTGTTCTCAATGATCAGTTGGTCATACTTACCAAACAATGGCAAAGTAAGGGGACGGTTGCGTATACCGTTCCAAAAACCCCTGGAACATATACAGCTACAATTTTTGATAATTATAATAGTGCTGGTTTGGTGACCGGGGCTACCTATAACCCTTTGGCAAATGTCTTGTTTATAGTTGGGTATTCTTCCACCTTGTCACCTTTTGTGCTACGAGTTGATGGGGTCACCGATACGACTATTTTTACCGATGAAATAAAACGCACTGATCTAAATATAGGCTTAGCTCAGGTGGAGGGAATCACCTATGCTGATATAAACACCTATTATTTATCTTCAGAGCTATTCATAAAGACCAGTCCGTCGATTCGATTGGAATCGCAATTGTTCACGTTTGAAACACAAGATAAGACTGATGGGGAAGATGACCCAACCGTAAACCCTGAACCAACTGAGAAAGACATCATAGTATTCAAGGGTGTAAGTACGAATAGTTTGGAATATGTGCTACATATAGATGAACCCATTTCAGGCCGGGCAATTTTTGATACTACGGGGCGGCTTGTACAGTACGTTCCTGGATCTGAAATAACTGAAAATAAAGTTGATATCACCACCTTAAAGGCCTCTGTATACTACCTGACCTTCTATTTAGGCAATCGTACAATTTCGATTCCTTTTTCTAAAAAGTGACTCTAAAGAACACTTTTTATTTAAGGATTAATTAACATTTTGGAAAGGGGTTAATGTATAGTTTTGTACAAACATAAAACTCATTCAAAATGAAAAAAATTACACTGTTATTAGTTGTGGTTTTGGCTTCGTTCTCTTTAGAGGCACAGATAACCGCACCAGCACCCAGCCCTTTTTCCAAAGTGGAACAAAAGGTAGGGTTGACCGATGTTACCATTGAATACTCAAGACCCTCGATGAGGGGAAGGGCTATTTTTGGGAATGTAGTGCCCTTTGACAAAGTATGGCGTACCGGAGCCAATGCCAAGACCAAAATTACTTTTAGCGATGATGTTAAAATTGACGGTCAAGAGGTAAAGGCCGGTACTTATGCCATTTTTGCAAAGCCAGGCGCTTCTTCATGGGAAGTTTTCTTTTATACAGATATCAAAGGAGGGGGGACGCCCAAGGAGTGGGACGCTAGCAAGGTAGCGGCAAAAACCACCGTTAAGGTATATCCTGTACCAGTGGATATTGAAACGTTTACCATTACCATGGATGATCTGAAAACAAACTCTGCAAATTTGGGTCTTATGTGGGAGAAGGTCTATGTAGCCATACCTCTCGAAGTGTCTACCGATGCTGTTGTCATGAGCAGTATTGATAAGGTGATGTCGGGTCCCAATGCTGGCGACTATTATACCGCTGCCGTATATTTCTTAGAAGAAGGCAAAGACATCAAGAAGGCCAAAGAATGGATCGACAAGGCCATTTCAATGAGTGAAGAGCCCAAGTTTTGGCAATTGAGACAACAATCACTGATCTATGCCAAAGCCGGTGATAAAAAAGGAGCCATCGAAGTTGCCGAAAAATCTTTGGCAGCAGCCCAAGAGGCAGGTAATATGGACTATGTGAAAATGAACAAAGACTCTTTGGAAGAGTGGGGCGGTAAATAATCACACCCTTTTTAAATTTATAGAAAGCTCGTCTAAAAGGCGGGCTTTTTGTATTAAT
The DNA here is from genome assembly GCA_024278565.1 of Bacteroidota bacterium. Lineage (GTDB taxonomy): Bacteria > Bacteroidota > Bacteroidia > Flavobacteriales > Flavobacteriaceae > Maribacter_C. The sequence continues at coordinate 9,572 of JAJRSY010000302.1, read as the reverse complement.
ACAGTTCTCTCTTCATTTCTCTACTTTGTCGAACCTTAAGGGCACCTCTAAAAACACTGTACTGAATTTATTGGTCTCAGGTGGTGGTTTGGTTAAAGTATTTTATGCGTATAATTTTAATTGGATTCACTTCTTCAGGTTCGAAAGTACCGATTCCAATACTACTGATTCACCACCATTTCTTTTGCTTATGGCGGCAGCTTCCATAAAGGCATATATTTCAATGGTTTCTTCTGGGCTTACCGGAGGCTTTCCAGTTCTAAAGAACGTGATGATCTGCACCAGTAAAGGCTCATACCCGTCAGAGCAGTCTAATTGTACGTTGCCTTTCTCTCCAAAAGCAGTGCCCCCGTAGCCTATTTTTACAGAGCGGCCACCACGAAAAGTGCCTATGCGACCATCGTTCCAAACACCCACAACCACATCGGTTCCTTCAGTATGGGTATGGCTTACGTTTATACAACCGGTGCCCATAACCGTAAAAAGCAATTCGACACCATGAATGCCGTACCAAAACAAATCGGAATGCGACGCTTCGAGATGGGCGGGGCTATAGGTATCGGCACCCAGCACCTTGCCGATGGACTTACCTTGTGCAACTTCCTGGACATTTTTCATATATCTTAAAGAAGAAGATGAAAACATGGGGATTTTATACTTTTCCGCAGCCTCGAAAATGGCAACTACATCAGAAAAAGAAGCAGCTACCGGTTTGTCGATGAACACCGATTTTCCTGATTCAAATACCTCAAGGGCCTGTTCTAAATGCGGCTTGCCATCGTTGGTTTCCAATAAAACAACATCTACCTGTTCTAAGAGCTCGGCTATGGAGTCCACTATCTTAACACCCATGCCCATGATCTCTTCGGTATACTTGGGAATTCGGCTGGTGCTTGATTCGATGTCCTTACTTCCCCAAGGGTAGGCGGCAACCACACGATAACTTGCTAACTCGGGTCTAACATCGGTAGTATTTAAAAGTTTGGTGAAGGCAATACTGTGAGAAGTGTCCAAGCCAATTATACCTATGCGGTTTTCTTGTACCACTATATTTTCAACGGGTAGTGCCGCATAACTTTCAAGCCCGATTCCCAGACCCGCCAACGTAGCCGTTTTTATAAAATTTCGGCGTTTGATTATGTGTTTCATAGGTTGCTTATTTGTGCAAATAGTTTAGAAAATTAATAAGTGCATTCGATTTGACCAAAAGTTTATCGAACCCTATTTTATTTCTACAAGGCACTAAAATAATACAGCTAGACCACAATCAAGAAATAAAACACCTTAGCTACCTAGGAGTTTGAGGCCTTAACGGGCGAAGTTTTCATGAATCTGTCAAACACTTCAAAAACAAGGGCAATGATGATCACAAGGGCAGATCCTATAAAATTAAGCCATAAATACCCTAGTTTTTCCTCACCGGAAGGATGGACATGAATAAGGGTGTAATACAGTGCGAAAACAATTAATTGAGTTAAAAGAGCAGCATAGAATACGGCGTTCCCCTTTACAAAACGAATAAAGAACGCCAGTAAAAAAATACCAAGAACGTTGCCGTAGAAAACACTGCCTATAATATTTACCAATTGTATGAGGTTATCAAAAAGATTGGCAACATTAGCGATTAAAATAGCGATGATGCCCCACAAAAGCGTAAACCATTTTGTAGCGGTTACATAATGTTCAGGAGTATTTTCTTTCTTCAGGTTACGCTTATATAGATCTAGAGCGGTAATTGTGCCCAAAGCATTGAGTTCTGAAGCCGTCGATGACATGGCCGCTGAAAGTATTACCGCCAACAACAGTCCGATAAGGCCTTTGGGTAGGTTGTGCAAGATGAAGTGAATGAACACGTAATCTTTGTCATTGGTCTCGATACCGTCATCTGCCTTTTTGATCAGTGCCTTGGCAGCCACCCTATTGGTACTGTCTTTTTTATTGATATAGATTATTTGTTGTTTGGCCTCTTCGATCGCGTTAAATTCTTTTAATGCAAGTGCGACTGAATATTTGTTTTGGGCAATTTTTTTTTCACCATCCAATATCAACTGACCCTTTTGTAGTAACCTATAATCGTCGGCATAAGAAGATTCAAGAACTGTTTTGGTCGCTGACGGGTTAAAATTCAACGGAGCCGAATTGTATTGATAAAAAACAAAAACCATAACACCTACCAAGAGGATAAAAAACTGCATGGGAATCTTCAATACCCCGTTAAAGATCAAACCCAATTGGCTTTCTCGAATCGATTTGCCCGAAAGATAACGCTGCACTTGGCTTTGATCGGTACCGAAATAGGCCAAAGCCAAAAATAACCCGCCGGTAATACCACTCCAAAATGTATAACGGCTTTTGGTATTCAAATCAAAATCAAGAATATTCAGCTTATTACTGGCTCCCGCTATTTTTAATGCCTTATTGAACGAGACATCGGCAGGTAACGACCCAAGAATAAAGAAAAAGGCAATGAACATACCGGTCATTATTATGAACATCTGCTGTTTTTGGGTTACGTTTACAGCTTTTGTACCACCAGATACGGTGTAAATAATAACAAGTACACCAATAATTACGTTAAGTATACGTAGATCCCAACCCAAAACGGCCGAGAGTATGATCGATGGTGCGAAAATCGTGATGCCCGCAGCCAAACCCCGTTGTACCAAAAAAAGAATAGCCGCTAGTGAACGTGTTTTTAAATCAAAGCGATTTTCGAGAAACTCATAAGCCGTATATACTTTTAGGCGGTGGTATATGGGAATAAATACCAGACAGATTATAACCATAGCCAATGGCAGTCCGAAATAAAACTGAACAAAGCCCATACCGTCGTGAAAAGCCTGACCTGGGGTAGATAAAAAAGTAATGGCACTGGCCTGGGTCGCCATGACCGACAGGCCTATGGTCCACCATTTCGAATTGTTTCCGCCCCGAACATAATCATCTACATTCTTGCTGCCCTTTGTTTTCCATACCCCAAAGCCTACGATGAACAAGAGCGTTCCGGTAAGTATGATCCAATCGAGTGCTACCATATTATATAAAGGCCGACATTAAATAATAAAAAATAAGTATGTAAGCGATATTGAGTACCAGTACCAGCGAATATTCTTTTTTCCAAACCAGCTTGTCTTGCATATTTATTTTTTTATGGTATTAGCTGCCTTTGTTTTTTCTTTTCCAAGCGACAGCATATTTGCAAATAGTCTATAGGCACCTGATACGCCTGCGGGCAGTTCTCTAAAAAAGCTGAGTCCTGTATAGATATAGTTGCCTTTTCCGTAGGGAGCTACCAAAAGGCTTCCCTTTTTTGCCGATTCGCCTTTATCTTTCATCGAAAGAACAGGGGTGAAGTGGGCTCCCCATTCATTGGGAAAGTATAGTCCACGTTCTTGCACCCATCCATCAAAATCCTTCTCTGATATCCGGTTCGGAAAATTGACCAGGGCATGGTTTTTAGCTAAAATTGTCACTTTTGCATTTTCATCGGTCACTCGATCACGTGATAGTTTTAGCTCATATGGCGCTTGAACGGTGAAATTTTTGTTCCACCTTCCAGCAGTATTGTATTGCACGATAAGGTTTCCGCCGTCTTTTACATAGTCTAATAGAAAACGCTGTTTGAACTTTAGTTCATCAACCACATTATAGGCCCGTATGCCTATCACAATGGCGTCGAACTTATCTAAACTACCTTTCTGTATGGTGGTAGGGTCGATGGTCACCACATTGTACCCGATCTGTTCTAGGCTTGTGGGTACATCATCGCCAGCTCCTACTATGTATCCAATGTTTTCACCCGATTTTTGAATATTGAGTCGAACCACTTTCGTTTCAGAAGGTATTAATATCGTTTGCCGGGGTATATGATCATAGGCGATGGTCACCAGTTCTTTGGTGATTGTTTTTCCGTTTACCTTAATGATGGGCGAAATGTAACTTTCATCTTCTTTTTCGGGAGGGGTCAAGGTAAACATCAGAACCTGCTCATCGCCTTTTTTGGTAATTTCAAAAGGTTTGGTTTCTTCATCAACTGTCCATCCTTCAGAAAAACAGAATTGCACCTCTCCTTTCAGATTGTCTTTATGTGCTTTTACCGTTACCGGAACTTGTTTCGACTTGCCATTTGCAAAAATCAAAACCTTGTCTTTAAAGCTGGCGGTTGCATCAGGCAGTATTTCAAAAGGCTGGTAGCGCTCTCCCTTGTCGGGTTTGGCGTGCCGATAAACAACTGGTTTTTTGAACCGTATTGCGTATCCCTCGAAATCAACAGTAAAATCAGCCACGAAAATCTGTGGGGTCTCGGGTTTTCCGATTAGATGTTCATCATCGACCCTGTACAGGCCCAAAGTACCTTTTTCATTCAACCAATAGGGATTTGAATAATTGAGGTCATCAGGTACTTTCAACTTAATTTCAAGGTTGTGTTTTTCGTTGTTTTTTAAATTTACTGATGGGCTGATCGATGTTTGAGCAACAGAAACATCAACAGATTGCAGTGTCATTTCCGCATCACTTCTGTTCAAGACTTCAATAGCTATCGTCAGGCTGTCATTTGGTATGGTATGGGCGGTTTGTGCAGATGCTTCCAAATAAAGTCCGGTTACCGCCAATATAACATTCTCAAGTTCTTTGAGCTTGATCTTTTTCCAATGTCCATCAGCGAGGGAACCAATTAATTTATGGGCCGTCAATAGCTGGTTCAGATGGTTCGAGGGCTTTTTGAAATCAAAACCGGATTCGACCAAATTCAAAATAGCACCAATGGCCACACCACCCTCAATACGTGACCAGGTTGTATTGATGCCTTCGAATATATTGTTCTTCCCTTGGGGAAAATCTCCTTTTAAAAGTTCGATATATTCGTTTTGGCTGCCTCGGTCGGCCAATCTGCCAAAGCCTTGTGAAAGGTGCTGACTGCTCGCCAAAGATGCGATTTCGTTGTTTGAAACCCCTAGGGCGGGGTAGTAAGTGCCAACATCCATCTTTAGCATATTTGATTTGTCGGTTTTTTCAAATTTCTCCTCACTGCCGTAAAACCACCAAGAGGTATTGAAGAACAAACGCTTTGGTTGCCATAGCTGAGCGGTGGCTAGTTGATCTGGGTATGATCTGGGGTCATTGACCAGATCAAAAGCCTCAACACTCAGCATGGCAGAGGAGGTATGGTGGCCGTGTGTTGAACCGGGTGATCTGTGATCAAAGCGGTTGATAATGATGTCGGGCTTAAAATTTCTGATGATCCGCACTACGTCGCCCAATACTTCTTTTTTGTTCCAAACAGCAAGGGTTTCATCTGGGTGTTTAGAATAGCCAAAATCGTTCGCCCTACTAAAAAACTGGATACCACCATCAATGCTTCTTGCTGCCAATAGCTCTTGTGTTCGAAGAACGCCCAAAAGTTCACGTAATTCGGACCCGATCAGATTTTGCCCCCCATCACCACGGGTAATCGACAAATAGCCCGTTCTGGCCATAATATGGTTTGACATATAGGAAATCAACCGTGTGTTTTCATCATCGGGATGCGCCGCTATATAAAGGACCGATCCAAAAAAATTCAGTTTTTTAATGGAGTGGTATATGTCGGATGCGGCACTTTTTTTTGGTGCTTGTGCAAAGGTGCCGTTGAATGAAAAGAGTAGAATCGTAAACAATATCCGTAATTGGTGCATCAAATTCGATTTTAGTTGGTGGTCAAATATAGAAAGATAAAGGGCCTTCAGATCTATTTTACAACTTCTTTAATTTCGTTATTATCTTTAAGTTCTTTGCGGTTGTTTTTAAGAACCACTCCTTTCTGCAACATCATATTGTTCGGGTAGGTCATTAGTTCATTCTTGCTGTTTTTTAAATGTACGTGAAAGGCAGAAATGTTTACGATAACAAATATGCCAGAACCGTTGTTCTTATCAACATCGTCGACGATTTCTTTATCCATTATCTTGATGCGGTCACCGATCTTAAAAGGAAAGAAAAAGAAAAGAATAACGCCTGAGGTAACATTGCTTAAAATGGACCAGCTTGCAAAAAGTGCGATTCCCAGAACTGCAAAAACAGAAGAAAAAAGAAGCCCTAGTTCTCTAAAATTAACACCCCATATCAAGGTGAGGGTGCCAATGCCCAAAAAAGCATAAATAATCGATATGTATTTGGAAATTAGAAGAATACGTGCCTCAACAATATTGCTGATTCTGCCAATACGCCGTACGGTCTTATTGCCAATAAACCGAAGCACCCATAAAACAAGAAAGGTGCCCAAGGTCCAAAACAACTCGTTTTGATATGTAATAAAAAATTTCTCCATAAAAAATTATAACCCTAAACTATCTCGAAGGGCTAAGTTGTTATTGCTGTTTTGTTTCCAATACGGGGTTTTTAGGGTTTTTATTTTGGTAGCTTTTGTTGTTAAGGTCTTGGCCTTTGATCCAAAGCCGCTTTTATAACTTTCAGACCAACTTTCAATAGTATGGGGAAAAGCGGACGTGAAATTGATCGTAAGGGTTCGTTCTAACTCAGGGTATGTAATTTGATAGACCTGCATTTCATTTTTCAAATTTAAAGATACGCTTGCCGAGTAAGGCTTTAAATCTTTATGTAACAGCCTAATATGTTCAAAAGAAGGTATTATTTTCAATTCACCAACAGGCAGGTTGTCCGGGTCGATGCGTATCTTGTTCCAAAGTTCGTTTTCAAGAATGCCTTTCTCTAATTTCAGGTTTTGATCGGCCTCGTTTTCAAAATAGGAATGTGAGGTGATTTCAAAGGCTTCCCTATTGTTCAATTGGGCATAGACCTGACCGCACCATTCTTGGGCGGAAAAAGAAACCTTTAACGCATGTTGGTTGTCATGTACAGGGTAAAAACTACTGCTCATAATCGAGTACGGATAAATACCCGTAAGGTAGTTTTTGGTACTGTTCAATTTAAGTACAGCTATGTTATCAGGGTTTTTACCGTCAGCCTTAACCTGTTTGTTCTTAAGAAATGGTTCGGTGACGAATATCAATACCGCGTTTCCCTCTCTCATTTCACCATAGCGTGCCTGTTCTAATTTATAGGATGTAATCTCGGCATCGCCCGCATACCAGTATTTTTTAAACGCTTCTGAAACTTTCTTTTTTGGGGGTGTTTTCACCACTTTTTCCATAGCTTGATTTAAAGCTATTTTATCCTTCGTTTCCTTTGTTTTATCAACACAGGAAGTAGTACATAAAAACGTGGCCATTACCATTACCACCAAAAAGACGTTCTCAACCCTAATTAAATATCTTAATACACCCATACTGCCAAGTTTTTTTCAAAATTACCTAAAAACAATCAACCCACCATATCGATTAAGGTTTTGTATACCAATTGGGTAGGTAGACCAACAACGTTTGTATACGAACCCCTTATTTCTTCAATCCCTATTAACCCGATCCATTCCTGAATGCCGTACGCACCAGCTTTATCATAGGGCTTGTAAGTATTGACATAGTACCAAATCTCATCATCGGTCAGTTTCTTTAACTTAACCTTTGTAACACTGTTTACCGTATGTTGTGTTTTACTGGTTTTGAAGGTTACCGAGGTAATGACCCCATGCCAATCACCGGACAAGGTTTTGAGCATTTGTTGGGCCTCTTTATCATCAGAGGCCTTTGCCAACGAACGGTTGTTGTGCCATACTACGGTATCTGAGGTGATAAGGATTTCTTTTGGTTTTAGTTCTCCTTCAAAGGCAGAAGCTTTTAACTCTGCTAGAAAATCGGATATTTCAGCACCCTTTAGACCAGGAGGGTATATTTCTTGAACTGGTTTTAAGCGAACCTCAAAGCTAAGTCCCAATTCTTTTAAAAACTGCTGCCTTCTCGGTGATTTCGACGCTAGAATAAGCGTATGGCCTTTTAGTTTGTCAATAAGCATAATGGCTACGTATTTTTAGCATTGAAATTCCCGTACCAATCCCCCCTTACTTTTAATACTTGTTCAATGACATCGCGCACGCATTGGTCACCACCATTTTTATGTGAAACATATTTTGAAACGGCCTTTACTTCGGGTACGGCATCTTGAGGGCAAGTTGGTAGTCCAACCTTTTGCATGGCAGGAATATCAGGCAGATCATCGCCCATATAGAGCACGTTTTCCGGTTTAATATTGTGCTTCCCAAGATATTCTTTCAGCGGTTCTATTTTAAGGTGTGCTCCCAGATAGATATCGGATACACCGAGGTCGCTTAAACGTTTTCTTACCCCTTCATTGGTGCCACCGGAAATTATACAAACATTATATCCTTTTTGCAGGGCGGTCTTAAGGGCATACCCGTCTTTTACGTTCATTTTCCGCAGCATTTCACCTTCAGTGGTTATCAGCAAAGAGCCATCGGTAAAAACCCCGTCCACATCAAAGACAAAGGTTGTTATATTCTTCAAGTATTCCTTATAGCTTTTTTCCATAGGGTGTCTCTGTGATTGATTCAGTTAGTGATTTATAGATTTCTTTTTGTTTTTTGTTCTTTAATTGTTCGAGATGGCCATCAATGGTTTTTTTGTCCCTTCTCCGTGCAGGTCCTGTTTGTGCCTTATTGGGCGATAAAGATTCCATTTTTTTAGCGGTTTCAAGTATCAAAGGTTTTAAAAGTTCGAACGGTACATTATTTTCTCTACAGATATGCTGGCCAACTTCATACAGGTGATTCGTAAAGTTATTGACAAAAACCGCTGCTAGATGAAGTGACCTACGTTGTTCGGAAGAAATCTTAAAAACCGATCTTGAAATAGATTCTGCGAGGTTCTTCAGTAGTTCAAAGTCAACCTCTTCCTCTGCCTCAATACAGATGGGCACCTTATTGAAATCAATTGTTCGCCCATTACTGAAAGTTTGCAGCGGATAAAAAACACCTTTTCTACACTCTTTGGGCAGTGCATGCACGGCAACACTTCCCGAGGTATGTATTAGCAGGCCATTATAATTTGTAAAATGCTTTGATATAGATGTTATACTATCATCACTAACAGCGATAACACAAACATCAGAATCTAAAATCATTTTAAAATCTGTACTGGTTTTGGCATAGGCTTGAAAGTTTTCCAACACCTTGGGGTTACGACCGATCACTTGCTTTAGTAGAACCGAACCACATAGCTTGAAAGCCTCACATAAATTCATGGCCACGTTACCAGTGCCTATAATGGTTGCACTTATCATGCGGCAAAATTACTGATATATTTTTTGATCTATCTTTATAAAGGGAAATAAGTTGAACAAAAAAAAGAACTGCAATAGCATGGCAGTTCTTTTTTTTAAAGGTTCAATTATTTATAATTGTTGAAGACCGGTGTCAAGTCAAGGCTGAAATGTCGTACTAGGCAATCGTGTATTTTGTACCAAGCCTAGGCACGATATAGCGAGAGCTATGGGCGAGGTGGCAGTAGCTACGGAATTATTTTTTAGGGCTACCCATTTAAGTCTCGGAGCAAAATAATCAAAAGCTCTGGGATAACGTAACTGCTGGGCATGACCAATATCTATATGATTTTTCAGATTTTAGAATTATGACTATAAATCAGTACTTTGAGAACTAAATG
>JAJRSY010000301.1 GCA_024278565.1 Bacteroidota bacterium | reverse complement strand
TATATTGATCAGTGAAATCAAACAATGGACCAAAGAAAAAAACAAACAAAAGAAAAAGATCAAATGGGGGTTTACAAAACGAGATGCCTATAAAAAACTATCTCATCATTTTGTTCCATAATTAAATTGACGTGATACTAGGTATGGTTTTGTGTTTTATTATGATATGAAAAAATCACTTCTTATTTTTTTCGGTTTACTAGTTGTCTGCTCCCTAGGTACGACAACGATTTCTGCCCAAGATTCCATACCGGGCAGCGAGGGGTTTTTTCAAAAATTCAAAGATATTCAAAATGCTGAGGAAAGGTTTAAGTTCTTCTTTGACGGAACAAACCAGTATAATGAAAATTCTGCTTACGACTGGTTAGATGCGGTAAATGTTTATCTAAACAATTCACAAAAAATAAATGACTCAAGTAGCGTAACGTATTATTCTTTGATTCAAAGTCAAGTACATTTTGATTTAGGTGACTATGATAAAAGTTTGGCCATTTTAAAGCAACTGTTTAAAGATAAACAAAGATTGAATGTAGATGGCAAGGCTGTATTGTTGGACCTGATGGACCAAACCTACTCGAAGTTGAAAATGTATTCAGAGCAGATTGATATTCGTATCGAGAAAAAGGAACTGGGTCTTGCCGAGAATATTGTTTTTTATGATATTTATTCCAATTTAGGGCTGCACAGAGAGGCCATGAACAACTATTTCATTGAGGAACAAAAGAATGTGTCCGAAACCGATTATTTCGAACAAGCCAACTTCTATAACAATGTCGGTACCTATTTGCGATTGGACAAATCTTTTCCAACAGCATTGAGCACCTATAAAAAGGCGAATAGTTTCATTAATCTTTTTCTTAACGATATTCTTGAGAAAAAATCAGACAATGAATTGAATGAGGGTAAACTTTTAATGGGGATAATTGAAGGAAATATAGGTAAGACCTATACACAACTAAAGCAGTACGAAGAAGCCATACCTTTTCTTGAGAAAGGTATAATAGCCATAAAGGAACACCGAAAGGGAGAGTTTTCTTCTGATTTGGTTGAAAATACCCTTGAAATCGCAGAGTGTTACCTTCATCTCGAAAATTTTGGAAAAACAACCGATTATCTAGGTGATGGGCTACAACCCAAAGGAACTGATAATATTCTTAAAAAGAATCGTTTGTTGGCCTTGTATTATGACAAAACAGGTGATTGTGAAAATGAAACAAGGTTCTTGAAAAAGAATATGCGAATTCGAGATTCGATTAACAACAACGAATCTGAATTGAGAAAGCAACAGTTAGCTACCGTAATGGGTAAAGATCTTGAAAATAGCCGCTTTATGATGGAAGAGCAAAAAGCCGCTCTTGAAAAGTCAAGAAACGAAATGGTGGCCAAAGACGAAAAAATAAACCTGGTTTTCATATCGTTGATTTTCACTTTATTGGGCTTTGCTGGCCTAGTGTATGCCTATTTGAAAAGTATCAAGAGCCAGAGGTTGATTGCCGAACAAAAACACATTATTGAAAATTCGTTGATTGAGAAAGATTCCCTACTTAAAGAAATTCACCATAGGGTAAAGAACAATCTGCAAATGGTATCGAGCTTGTTAAGCCTACAAACCAAAAATACGCGAAGTAAGGCCGCTATTGAAGCTTTAGAAGAAGGTAAGACCAGAGTAAAGGCCATGGCACTGATACACCAAAAACTATATCAACATGATGACCTGTCCGTCATTGAGATGCAGGGTTATATAGAGAGCCTGATCAACAGTGTTCAATCAGTCTACAAAAAAGGAGGGCACAGTATCAATATTACAATTGATGCCGAGGGCGTAGAGCTCGATATTGATAGGGCAATACCTTTCGGACTTATTTTGAACGAGTTGGTCTCCAACTCGTTCAAGTACGCTTTTCCGAACAATGAGGACAACGGTAAAATTTACATTCATTTGAGAAAAACAGAGGGGCAGGCCGGGTTCTTCGAATATACCGACAACGGGGTGGGCTTCTCCGATGACTCTGGAGACAGGACCAACTCATCAATGGGCATTCGTTTGATGAAACGTCTGGTAAATCAGTTGCAATCAACCCTGAACATTGATAAAACCGCAGAGGGCGTTCGTTTTTGGTTCGATTTTAAGTAAGTGAACCTATTCTATCCCACCGTGTTTTTAAGCACAATTTTATGCAAGAGTTTTGGAAAAAACCGTTTCAGGTATATGCCCATTACTTCTTTTTTTCCCATATATGCCTCGAACTTCTTTCGTTCGATCGCGTGGATCATCTTTTTTGCAAAGACCGCTACCTTAAGACCGTTCTGATTCTCTTCATCATGTCTACCTTGTAAACTTCCGTCTGCGGTAAGGGCATTTTTATCGATGTTGGTACGTACATAGCCCGGGCATATCAAGGTAACATCGATAGTGTCTTTCTCATGCTCCATCCGCAGCACGTCAAAGAAACCGTGAAGGGCGTGTTTGGACCCACAATAGCCTGAGCGTTGTGGACCGGCGAATTTTCCCATTAAACTTGTGATTGTAACGAAATGTCCCTTTTTATTGCGAATAAAATGGGGAAGTAGGGCTTTGGTAAGCGCAACGGTCCCCAGATAATTGATGTCGATCAATTTTTTATATACCTCGAATTCGGTATCGACCACCAATGAGCGCTGACTGATGCCCGCATTGTTGATGAGTATGTCTATTTGCCCAAAAGCGGCAATTGCATCTTTGGCCAGTTCGGGCATTTTGCCGTAATCTGCCAGATCAAGGGGTATGGTCTTTATGTTTTCTAAATTACCGCAATTGCTTTTTACCCGTTGCAGCTCTGGTTCCTTTCTTGAAGAAAGAATCAGTTTGCAGTTTTTTTTGTCCAACGCATAGGTGAGCGCCTCCCCAATTCCTGAGGATGCTCCTGTAATCCATACCGTTTTTCCGTCTATCGGTTGCATCTCTTTGGTTTTAAGACCTAAAATATAGTTAAATTTGGCGGTATCGATGAAGGCTTGCTATAAAAAATACATTCTAGATTTTAAACGTCCGAGCGGTACTTCACGCGGAGTGTTCGTTCAAAAGGAAACCTGGTTTTTGATCGTGTCTGAAAATGAAAAATACGGCATTGGCGAATGTGGTATGCTAAGAGGGCTAAGCATTGATGATGTGTCCGGGTATGAGGATAAATTAAAATGGGTATGTGATAATGTTTCCTTGGGAAAAGATGCTCTCTGGAAAGCATTGCAGAAGTTTCCAAGTATTCAATTTGGTGTTGAACAGGCATTTTTATCCTTTGAATCAAAGAACCCTTTTGAGCTTTTTTCATCTGATTTTATTGAAAGGGGAAGTCCCATAGCTATAAACGGACTCATTTGGATGGGCGATGAAACCTTTATGCTCAATCAAATTCAACAGAAACTAGAGGAAGGCTTCCAGTGCATCAAAATGAAGATCGGGGCTATTGATTTTGAAAAGGAATTAGCCCTATTGAAATCCATCCGAAAAAAATATACAAAAGGGCAGATCGAGCTACGTGTCGATGCCAATGGGGCGTTCCCCGTGAATGGTGCGTTGCACAAAATGACTGTTTTGGCAGGTTTCGATGTCCACTCCATAGAACAACCCATAAAGCAGGGCAATGCACAAGAGATGAAAAATCTATGTTCAGAATCACCGCTGGATATCGCTTTGGATGAAGAACTAATCGGCATATTCGATGTAACGGAAAAAGAAAAATTGCTACAAACCATACAACCGCGGTACATTATTGTAAAACCCAGCTTGGTAGGTGGTTTTAAAGGAAGCATGGAATGGATACATCTGGCAGAAAAAATGGGCATTGGCTGGTGGGTCACCAGTGCCCTTGAGAGTAATATAGGCCTGAATGCCATTGCACAATGGACCTACACCCTCAAAAGCACAATGCCCCAAGGGTTGGGTACGGGCAGTTTGTACAGCAATAATATTCAAAGCCCTTTGATGGTGGAAAAAGGAAACTTATATTACCAAAAGAATAAGAATTGGAAAACTAATTTAATTGAGAGCTTATGTATATAGAAGGGGGCTATAAGGGGTTAAGTGAACCTTGGCGGTATATTTTAGGAATTTTAGTGGTTTTTATTGCATTGCAGGTGGGGGGCATTCCGTTGGTGGCCGCTTTATTGATGAAATCAGATTCGTTGAGTGCCATTGCCAGTGGTGATATGGGCGTAATGGCAGAGATTTTAGGGGCCAATACGTTCTTGTTCTTTATGCTTTTGACTTTTGCTATTGGCCTATTGTGCCTTTTCTTATGGACGCGGTTTGTGCACAAACAATCTATAAAACATTTGACCACTTCACGAACGAAAATAGATTTTAAAAGAATCGCTTTCGCCTTTCTGCTCTGGGCTGTAATTTCGACTGTTATGGTGCTCATCGATGTGAAGCTATCCCCAGATGATTACGAGTTTAATTTTAACCCCGTTCCCTTCTTTACCTTGGCGGTAATCTCAATTATCATGATTCCCATACAGACCAGTATGGAGGAATATTACATGCGGGGCTATATGATGCAGGGTATTGGTCTGCTGGCAAAGAACAGATGGGTGCCCTTGGTATTTACCTCTGTACTTTTCGGCCTTATGCACATTTTAAACCCCGAGGTAGCAAAATTGGGCTACGGCATAATGATTTTTTATATCGGCACCGGGTTTTTTCTGGGTATTTTGACGCTTATGGATGAAGGTCTTGAGCTGGCCCTAGGTTTTCATGCCGCTAACAATTTGACAACCGTACTGCTCGTAACCGCTGACTGGACCGCCTTTCAGACCGATTCAATATATAGAGACGTCTCAGATCCCGTTTTGGGGTGGGATGTGCTGGTGCCCGTACTTGTAATCTACCCGATTCTTTTATTAATCTTCTCAAAGAAATACGGTTGGACCAATTGGAAAGAACGTTTGACAGGTAAAGTAATCGATAAAGATGTCTTTTTAGCAGAAAATACCGATGCAGGCGACTTATCTTAAAATCCATCCAAAATTCAAATTGAACGGTGTTTCATATACCTCACTTCAATTAAAGGAAGTTGGCTGCAGCCTTGTTAGAGAAGGAGAACCTTTTGAGCAGGCTATAGGTGATTTTTTGTTGAATTGGCTAGATGATAAATCAGTTGTCGATGTCAAGACTTCGGGTTCTACCGGAAAACTAAAAATAATTGCCCTACAAAAACAGCATATGGTCAACTCTGCATTGGCCACGGCAAATTTATTTGGACTACAAGAGGGCACTACCGCTTTATTATGTTTGCCGGTCGATTTTATTGCAGGTAAAATGATGCTGGTCAGGGCGATGGTGTCTGGTTTTGAACTTGATTATGTAGAGCCTTCATCAAATCCGTCGGGTGAGAGTTTAAAAAACTACGATTTTGCTGCCATGGTGCCTCTACAACTAGAGAATTCGCTAGAACAGATCAATAAGATCAAGGTCCTTATTGTTGGCGGAGCTCCCATATCTTCAGCCTTATTGGATAAGCTTCAGGACAAGACTACCCAAATTTTCGAAACCTATGGCATGACCGAGACCATTACCCATATTGCCATAAAAAAGGCCAATCAAGGTATCGAGAATACTTTCAGAACCCTTCCGAATGTTTTGGTCTCGAAAGACGATAGAAACTGCTTGGTCATCAATGCCCCAAAAATTTCTGATGTGCCAGTAGTTACGAACGATATTGTAAAACTTGTTTCCGATACTGAATTTGAGTGGTTGGGCCGTTATGACAATATAATCAATTCAGGGGGTGTGAAATTGGTACCGGAACTTATTGAAAGCAAACTTGCCCCACTAATTGAGAACAGGTTCTTTGTTGCGGGGATTCCCGATGAAAAACTGGGGCAGCAATTGGTGCTGGTCGTTGAGGGCGAAATCAATTCGGAAGCGCTTCTTAAAAAGATCAAGGCCTCCGCCGCACTTGATAGGTTCGAAATACCGAAGGGGGTATTGACCGCCCCAAAGTTCAAGGAAACTGCCAATGGCAAGATTCTCAGGGGCGAGACTTGGGGTCTTGTATATGATAGGTTTTCGTTATGATGCACTGCAGAT
>JAJRSY010000300.1 GCA_024278565.1 Bacteroidota bacterium | reverse complement strand
TTCAATTTCTTTTTAAGGGCCTTGATGACCGGGGCGAATTTTCTGGTCTCTAACCATTGAATAAAATCATCTTTTACTTCTTCTATAATTTCCTCTGCTTGCGGAATGAATTGTTTTCTTTGTTCTAAAGTGGCATCGGTCATTTGCGAAAGAAGGTCTAAATGTACTACGGTGACATTGTCTAATTCGGCAACGTCATCGGAAACGTTTTTTGGAATGGACAGGTCTAAGATCAACAACGGGTTTTTCGTGTAAATAAGCTCTTTGGATATGGTTGCTGATTGGGCTCCGGTAGCGACAATAAGAACATCTGCTTTTCTGATTTCTGTTTGTAGGTCACCGTAGTCTTTTACAACAAGATTAAATTTCACGGCAATCTTTTCAGCTTTATCCTTGGTGCGGTTGACAAGCGTGATATGTGTGTTCTTGGTGTGTTTTATGAGGTTTTCACAGGTATTTTTACCTATTTTTCCTGTTCCGAAGAGCAAAATATTCTTTTTCGAAATATCAGAAACGTTCTTTAGAATGTATTGGACCGAAGCAAAAGCGACTGATGTGGCACCTGAAGAAATCTTGGTCTCGTTCTTTATTCGTTTACTGGCCCTAATGACAGAATTGCACAAACGTTCAATAAATGCATTGGTAATCTCTAATCGTTTAGAGCGATTAAAGCTTTTGCGCAATTGGCTGATAATTTCAAAATCGCCCAAAATTTGACTGTCAAGACCGGTACCTACTTTAAATAAATGGCTTATAGCATCATTGTTTTTGTACACATAGGCTACTTCTTGAAATTCTTCGAGCGTACCCTTGGAATAATCACAGAGCAATTTTATCAATTGAAAAGGATGTTGGGCAAAGCCGTGTAGTTCAGTACGGTTACAGGTTGAGGTTACCAGAAGACCATCAATACCCTGTTTTTTGGCTTCTATTAAAAGCTTGTCCATCGCTTCATTTTCGATGCTGAACTTACCACGAAGCACGGCATCTGCCTTTTTATAGCTAAGGCCTATGGTGTAAAATGAACTGTGTTTGGATAAATGGTGGTTTTTCATACCGTTTTTTACGAACGGAAACAAAAGTAGAGTCATAAAACCTAAAAAAGTAACGCTAGCGGAACAATTAATATCGTTTTATGATTTTTTCGATAAATTTTATAGGTATTCAGCTGAAAGACCTTAAATTTAGGGCTTCAAGAAAGATTTTCTAAATAACTATTTAGAATAATTCTAAATAGTTTAATACTATAAAGAGCTGTAATGAGTATTGAAAACACCGCTAAAGGTTCTTACCATGAAGTGCTTATCGAAGATGGGTTTTATGTATTGAAAATTCAGAATGATTCCTCTGATATTCAGAAGGTTGGTCGCGAAATCGATAGCTCGTTCATTCAGTTTCATTTTTGTCTTAAAGGCAGTGCAAAGTTCGTTTTTAATGATGGTCGCTATGCTTTGGAGGTTTCTGAAGAAAACTCGCTTTTGCTTTACAACAAACAGGTAGATCTGCCCTTGAATTTAGAGCTCAATTCGAATTCGTGGTTGGTTTCTGTGATTATGACCATTCGAAAATTTCATTCCCTCTTTTCAAGAGAGGCGAATTATATTCCCTTTTTAAGTGAAGATAACAAAGACAAGAAGTACTATTCGCAAGAAGAAGTAAGTCCGGCCATAGCGGTAGTCTTAAGTCAGGTAATCAATTATAACCTACATCCATCGGTAAAAGAATTGTATATCAAAGGCAAGGTCTATGAGCTTATTTCGCTCTATTTCAACAAAAGTACTGATGCTGACATAGAACAATGCCCTTTTTTGGTCGATGAGGACAATGTTCGCCGCATTCGCAACGCCAAAGAAATTATCATAGCCCGTATGGCCGAACCACCGACGCTTAGTGAACTATCCAATGAAATCGGTCTTAGCCTTAAAAAACTCAAAGAAGGGTTTAAACAAATTTATGGCGATTCGGTCTTTAGTTTTCTTTTTGAATATAAGATGGAGTATGCCCGTAAAATGCTCGAGACAGGTAAGCACAATGTAAACGAAGTTGGTTTAAAGGTCGGGTATAGTACCTCAAGCCATTTTATAGCGGCTTTTAAAAAGAAATACGGTACCACCCCTAAGAAGTATTTGATGACCTTGGTTCAAGGATAGTGTTTATAGGGTTTTGCTTTGTGGTTGATCAGGCCGAGAGTGCTTCCGATTTCAGTACCGACAATCTTCAAAAGTATAAAGTCGTGGTCTTTTTATTGACAGAACACCCCGCTATTGCACATTTGCCAAATTTATGGGTGCGTACTGATAAGTGGTACAGTTTCAAGGATATAAGCTCAAATATAACCGTATTGCCAACCTTGAACGAGAGCAGTTATACCAGAGGTGCCAATGTCTTTGGCCACCCAATCGCATAGCGCCAGGAGTTTGATGGGGGAAGGTCTTTTTATACCAGTGGGAGGCATACCGAAGCCTCGTACGACGAACCAGATTGTAGATCTCATTTGTTAGGGGGAAATAAAATATTATTTGGAAAGGAATTGGTTCTCCTTATTAACCCGCATTATTCACGGGTTTTCGTTATGAAAAGTCAAAATATCAACCTGCCCGCCGAACAGGCAGGCATTTTCAATTATAGCAGGCATGTGCTGAGCATAGTCGAAGTATATACTCCTGCCAAATGGAAACCCGAAATTTCAACCTGCCTGCCTGCCTGCCGGCTTGGTATTTCCCCCCATACCTTCGTTAAAATTTATCGCCGTAGCTGAGGCTATGCCGAAAATTTTTGCCCCTGCCTACCGGCAGGCAGGTTGGTATGAGAAAAAACCGCTGCCTAGATTCTCCCGAATTCCCATTTGGCAGGAGTATAGTTTGGCTTTGGAATAGAATATCTGTGAATAATGCAGGTTAATGGGGTCTCGCCACCATTATCCCCGTATTGTTCTTTACCTTCTTTAAGTAATCGACCAAAGGAAGTTCTGATACCTTTACCTGCCCTGAAGAGGAAGCATGGAGTAAATGAATACGCCCATCTTTTTCTCTAAGGGCAATACCGGTATGGGTGATATCCAATCCTTTTATAGAAGTTGTTAGTGCAATGATGTCGCCCGATTTGATTAAGTACTCGTTCGCTTCGATCTGCTCTTGTGGCAGAATACATATTGCTTGGTTATTCAGGTAATTTTCAGAAGCTTTTATTTTTTCAAAATCCTCATCGTCCTCCAAAAACGGGTACAAATCGCGATGGGTACTCATGAAATCGATATTCTTGGTGATTTCCGTTCCTCCTATTTCTGAAGTAATGTCTTTCAGTAAACCTTTGGTTTCATTATTGGCAATCCATTCAGAAAAATAATGTAGGCGTGAAGCGTAGCCATCCAACTTTCCGTCTTTATAACGAATGTGCTCCAAGGTCTTCGTAAAATCATCGAATGCTGCCTGTCCGTTTTTTAATAATTGTCCAAAGGCCAGTACATTTTCAACGTAGGTGGTACAATCCAACCCGTGTAGATTGATGACCAAAGATTCGGTATCGCCTATTTCAAGGGTTTTTGCGACATAGGGCGTGCCCAAAAAAGTTTTGCCCACAGCCACTAAGGTCTTGCCAAAATCATTTTCCAACAAACCATCTATTTCGATTACCTTGTTTTCAAATGCTGTTTTGTCTTTTTT
>JAJRSY010000020.1 GCA_024278565.1 Bacteroidota bacterium | reverse complement strand
GGTCTTGAAACTTTCGATAGCCTTGAAATGATACTATTGCCCCCATAACCGATTTTTTTCGCCTCGGAACCAAGATAAAGACGTTTCTGTTTTTCGTCCAAATAAGGGAGTATTTCTTGTATGGCGATTTTTATCTTTTCCATTTTTCAAAGATAGGAAAAATACCGTAAGTGTCAAACTTTTTTACGGACAAACACTAAGTGAAGAAATCAAGCCCTCTGCTCGCTGCAACCGATAGGGCAATGTCGATATTGAAGTATCCTTGTCGATGACACCAACAAGATCCGAAGACTAAAGTTAGGATCCTAATTTATCGGCTATTATCTTTAGCCCTCTGAATAGTTACCTTAATTTTAGGAAACTGGATTGATAACCTGTTCAATAATAGCTATCCTGCTTTCTTTTTAAATACTGGACGGAAGCCCAAACCGTTGTCGGTGCTCGTGGGATTGCCGTTGCTACGACCGCTAACACGGCTGCTGCTGGCAAAATCGTTCCAACCACCGCCACGGCCAACACGGCCAGTACCCGTTGCAGGTCCTTGCGGATCGTTACTTGGACTACTGCTGTAATAGTTAGCGCCATACCAATCGTTTGTCCATTCCCATACATTACCACTCATATCGTGCAAGCCTAATTCGTTGGCACTTTTTGTACCAACTGGGTGCGTAGCACCTCCTGAATTTGTAGTGTACCAAGCTACATCATCAATAGTATTGCTACCGCTATAGGTATAGTCACTGCTACTAGTACCGCCTTTTGCAGCAAATTCCCATTCGGCTTCGGTAGGCAGTCTGCCTCCGTAATGCTCGGCATAGGCTTTGGCTCCAAACCAACTTACCTCTATTACAGGATTGTTTTCTTTGCCTGCCTCTGCTATAAAACTACCACTTGTATGGCTTATTTGTACATCTACATTGTCCATATCTAAATATGCTACTCCGCTAAAACTTCCATCTATATTGGCCCCTATATCATTCATAAAAGTGGCATATTGGGCGTTGGTAATTTCGTATTTACTAATGCTAAAATCGCTTAGGGTTACGCTGTGTATGGGTGCTTCATCTGTATCTCCTGTAGTGCTGCCCATTTGAAAAGTGCCGCCTGCTACAGTTACTTTTTCGCCAGGAAAGATGTTTTCTGCTACAAATTCTAGTTCATTACCATAGCCTGTACCTTTACTATTGGTGGCATAAGCACGTACATAATAGGTAGTGCTTGCTGTTAAACCCGTTATGTTACTGGTGTAATTGCTTGGGTTATTGCCCTGGTCTGTTGCAAAGTCTAATGTGGTTGGCTCAGGTGAGGTGCTCCA
The DNA here is from genome assembly GCA_024278565.1 of Bacteroidota bacterium. Lineage (GTDB taxonomy): Bacteria > Bacteroidota > Bacteroidia > Flavobacteriales > Flavobacteriaceae > Maribacter_C. Next base: position 6,078 of record JAJRSY010000020.1, on the reverse strand, counting down.
ACATACGCCTTTGGCGGTAATGTCTGCTCCACCTGTAGCGGTAATATCGCCACCACTTGTTGCACTTGTGGGTGTGATATTTGTAATATCTAAGGTGGTTAATGTTGGTACAGTAGTGTTGTCTACTGGGTCATCGTCTTTATTGCAACTTGTTATTGCAAATACTACGGTAAAAAGAATTAAAACTGTTTTTTTCATAATTTGATTTTTTTTATGGTTAATATTTAATTTTTGCTAACGCTTAAGCTATGGTTAGTACGGGATTTCGAAGGACTGAACTTTCGGTCTTGCACTTAGCCAAATTTACATTTTTTTTTAATTAATAGATACGCAAAATTGTAAATTTGGCGGGCTTTGTTCTAGGTACTTCACTTTGGGTTAAGCCTGCCTGCCGCAGGCAGGCACCAAAACCCGTATTATTAATAAGAGCATAAAATAGTTCTTATTTCAATGATATCCACTATCTTTGTCGTATGGAAACAAAGGTAAAGAAGCGTAAAAACCAAGATGCCCAAGAGGAAACCCGGTTTCGGGTCGCGGACTATCTGCGAAAGAAGCTGGGCACCCAAAAACAGACCGCCGAGATCTTCGGCATCACCAAGCGCGGGGTGTACAAGATATGGGCACAGTACAGAACGGGCGGCAAACGTGCCCTGCGCAGCAGGAAGCGGGGCATCCAGGGCGGCATGAAACTAAAGAAGGACCAGGTCCACAAGGTCCGCGAGCTTATCAAGGAGAAACTCCCCGAACAGTTGAAGCTTCCCTTCGGGCTATGGACAAGGGAGGCGGTACAACAATTGATCTCGCAGAGGTTCGGTGTCGAGCTGTCCCGTTGGCAGGTAGGCCGCTATCTGAAAAAATGGGGGTATCCCCCCCAAAAGCCCATCAAGAAAGCCTTTGAACAAAAGCCGGAACAGGTCAAGAAATGGCTGGAAGAGGAGTATCCCGCGATACAAAAAAGAGCCAGGGCCGAAAAGGCGACCATTTATTTCGGGGACGAAACGGGCTGTAGGAGCGACCACCAAGCGGGCAAGAGCTACGCCCCAAAAGGGAAAACGCCCATTATCAAGGCCACGGGAAAACGCTATACCGTTCATATGATATCCGCTATAAGCAATAAAGGACATCTGCAGTTCATGCTAATGGAGAAAGGCTTCAACAGCGAGGTCTTTAAAACCTTCCTGCAACAGATGATAAAGTACAGTCGTACAAAAGTGTTCTTTATCACCGATAACCATCCCGCCCATAAAACGATCAAACTGAACCAATGGTTGGATGAAAACAGGGAAAAGCTGGAGGTGTTCTTCATCCCGCCCTATTCCCCAGAGCTGAATCCGCAGGAATATGTGAACCAGGACCTGAAGACCAATATCGTCGGAAAGAAGAGAGCCATCAACAAAGAACGGCTCAAGGAGAATATCAACGGTTTCATGAACAAAAAGAAAGCCGACAGACCCCAAGTGAAAAAATATTTCCACCATAGGCACGCCAGGTATGCCGCCTGAATGTTTTATAAGAACTAATTTACCTAACGATTAATAACTCTAACGAAGACATTTCCTTTTTCTTTGTACTTATCTTAAATGCGATGTGAAATGCAATCAAAAGAGAGAACTTTAATTTATTGAACATCGTATTTGCTGTTAGACTTTCATCATACTTACATCTTGAACATCTTCTTGAAAAAGGCTTTTTCCCTTTATAATATTTAGCATAGTTACATTTTCTACATATAAAACCATTCTCCCATTTGATTAAAGAAAGGTACTCATAACAGTCTGCATCATCCTTAAATCGCTTATTAAATGTAATTGAATTCACTCCTGTAAATTTATCCCTTGCACTCATATGACAAAGGCAATTCGCCTTATTTTATTGGGTGACCTAAACGCCTATGCCTATAATTCTATTTCCTGCGTTATCCTCAGGAGGTCTTACTGATCTACCTGCCTGTGTCCAGCAGGCAGGCAGGTTTACCCGTTACAAACAACATAGAGCCTTTGTTTTTTAGAGAAAATCTAAATAATGAACAGTATGGTTCGCAAGAGCAGAACTCCTAACCCCCTAAACTTGAAACTCCTAAACTAGTGTTCAGTCCATTGTTGTCCGCAAGAAATCTTACCAGCAAATTCATTAAGCCTTTACCCACTACAAACAGCATAGAGCCTTTATTTAAGGTTTTATTAGCAGTTAAAAAGTAGTTAAAACCCTTTTACAAAAAGTTAAATTATCTAATTTTGCTTAAAATTGTTAAAATAGCACGGTTCTATGAAAAAAATTGGAGCTTTATTATTGGTTTCTGTATTTGCAGGCGCAATCACCTTGGGGGCGTACAAATTGTTTTTTGAAAACACCAACTATGCAGTAGTCGCACCAGATAATGGAGCTTCAGTATTCAGCACTAGTTTAGAACCGGCTTCAGCCATCGCTGGGGTTGATTTCACGGTTGCCGCAGAAAATACGGTAAATGCCGTGGTTCACGTAAAAAATGTGACCATAAATAGAGGGCCACGCAATGGGTGGGACTTTTTTTATGGATCTGGCGGCGGAAGCACAAGACCTCAAGTCGGTACCGGGTCGGGGGTTATTATTACGGCTGATGGCTATATCGTTACCAACAACCATGTAGTGGCCAAATCAGACCAATTGCAGGTAACTTTGAACAACAATAAGACCTACGATGCCGTATTGATCGGTGCAGATCCAAATTCAGATATTGCTTTATTAAAGATCGATGCAGAGCGTAAACTCCCCTATTTGGCCTTTGGCGATTCAGACAATACCAAAATCGGAGAATGGGTATTAGCGGTCGGAAATCCCTTTAACCTAACCTCTACGGTAACGGCGGGCATCGTAAGTGCAAAGGCACGAGATTTAGGAAAAAACCAATCATTCATTCAAACCGATGCAGCGGTAAACCCAGGTAACAGTGGTGGAGCTCTCGTGAATACAAATGGTGATCTTATCGGAATCAATACGGCAATCACTTCACAAACCGGCTCTTATGTCGGTTATTCGTTTGCCGTACCCAGCAACAATGCTAAAAAAGTTGTTGAGGATATTATGGAATACGGTAATGTGCAAAAAGGTTTTTTAGGGGTTGTACCCGTACCCCTTAACACACCATATGCGCTCCAAAAAGGAATAAAAGACATTGATGGGGTGTATATTGATGCTATAAAAGAAGATTCAGGTGCTGAAGAAGCGAATCTAAAAAAGGGTGATGTTATCAAAAAAGTTGATGATATTAAAATTCACAAACTACCAGATCTAACAGGCTATATTTCCACTAAAAGACCTGGAGATGCGGTGATGGTCACTGTCGAGCGAGAAGGGAACTATATGGATATTTCAGTAGTGCTGAAGAAAAGACAAACACTAATACTACCCCAAATGGGTCTTGAGGTAAAAAACCTTTCTAAAAAAGACCTTAAAAAATACAAGGTCAAAAATGGGGTTAAAATCGTAGCGGTACCGGAAAGATACAGAGGGTATGGTTTAGACGGAAAAATTTTGCTATCGATCGATGATGAGAAAATCAATACCATTGAGGAGGCAAAAACCCTTTTCGGAAAAATTTCGAGATACGGCAAAACAATAATTACCATGGTTGACGAAAATGGCGAAAAAGAAAGACTCATTTTTCAGTAATTTAGTTATAGTGGGCAAATACCAAGCTCGTTCCCTAAAACGGCAACATTATGATCTTCCAGCTAGGTAAGTTAATGAACATGGTTGTTTCGTTGGTATACACTTGTCTCCTTTCCTTCAATTGATTAGTTTATATTAAGCTGGGTTGCAATATTTTTTTTCTAAATTGATATTATTCAATTACTTTAGTTCTCTCTAAATCATTTTTAACCTCAAGACTTAACATAAATGAAAGGTTTTAGATTACTATTTATACTATTATCACTGCTTACTGTCGGTTTTATGACCGCTCAAGAAACCAGTCAGTCAGATTTATCGTTGGACAAAGGACACATCGATAGCCAGTTCGAGTATATTTACAAAAAATCGGGTAATTACAGGGCTGACGGTAAAAAGTACGAGGTGGTACGAACCATTTCATTGGACAAACTACGCCGAAATGTTTTGGATAGCCTAAGTGAATTCAACAAAAAGGCAGTTGAATTAAAGACCACCATATCGGGGCATGAATCAACCATTGCATCCTTAAATAAAAAATTAGAGGAGACTACCAATAATCTTACATCTGTTACCGAAGAAAAAGATAGTATGTCGTTTCTGGGCATGTTGGTTTCAAAAATCACCTATAATACTATCCTTTGGACCATTGTCGCAGGCTTGTTAGGGTTGTTCTTATTCTTTGTCTACAAATTCAGACGAAGTAATATTCTCACTCAAGAAGCGAAAACATCACTAACTGAGGTTGAAGAAGAATATGAAGATCACAGACGTAGGGCTTTAGAAAGAGAGCAAAAGATCAGTAGGCAATTACAGGATGAAATAAACAAATACAAAAAAAACTAGTGTAACCAAAAGTTCCCCTCGGAACTTTTTTTATTTCAAACATGATTTCAATACGTAAGGCTGATGTAAATCATATTCCGTTAATCGCCCCCTTACTGGACCAATACCGCATATTTTACGAACAAAATTCGGATCTAGCCGGTGCTAAGCGATTTTTAAAAGAACGATTTTTAAAAAACGAATCTGTGATTTTTATCGCATTCAATGACACTAATAAAGCCGTTGGCTTCACCCAACTTTACACAACTTTCTCATCAGTATCATTACAACCCATATTCATTCTTAATGACCTATTCGTAGTTAAGTCAGAACGTGGCAACCGAATTGGCGAAGCGTTGTTGAACAAAGCAAAAGAGTTCTGTCAAGAAATGAACTATAAAGGGCTGGCTTTGGAAACCGCAATTAACAACCCCGCACAACATCTCTATGAAAAATTAGGCTGGAAAAAAGATTCTGGCTATTTTAATTACTTTTGGACATTAAAACAATCTTGAAAACCTGCCCAGTTCATGCGTATCGATATCATTACCGTTCTACCAGAACTATTGAGAAGTCCGTTTGAGGCATCCATCCTAAAAAGAGCCATCAAAAAAGGGTTGGTAGAAGTACACTTTCATAATATTAGAGACTATACCAATAAAAGCTATAATCAAGTTGATGACTACCAATTTGGTGGCGGGGCCGGAATGGTTCTCATGGTTGAGCCCATTGACAAATGCATCACGGCCTTAAAATCAGAACGAGCCTACGACGAAGTCATTTATATGACCCCTGATGGAGAAACTTTAAACCAAAAAATGGCGAATAGCATATCGTTGCAAAAAAACCTGATCATTCTTTGCGGACATTATAAAGGAGTAGACCAAAGGGTACGGGATCTTTTTATCACACGAGAAATATCAGTGGGTGACTATGTACTATCGGGCGGTGAGCTTGGTGCCGCAATTTTATGCGATTCGGTGATTCGATTGATTCCTGGTGTGCTGAACAACGAAACCTCTGCACTTTCCGATACTTTTCAAGACGGACTTTTAGCACCACCCATTTATACAAGACCCGCTGAGTATAAGGGAATGAAAGTGCCCGATGTACTTCTTAGTGGCAACTTTCCTAAAATTGAGCAATGGCGTGAGGAAGAAGCACAAAAGAGAACCGAAAGGCTGCGCCCTGACCTATAAGTATACCAATATTCATATTATCTCTTATTTTACAAAACCTCTTTGCCAATAATAAAAATCATGAAGAAGTTAAAAGTATTCTACTTAATCTTACCCATTATCATTTTTCAATTTGCTTGTTCAAAAAGTGATGAAAAAACACCGCAGTTTGGGGAAAATTTTGATAGAGAAAAAATGGACTTGTTCTTTTTAACCATTGAAGAAAAAAACCTAGGAATGGGCAGTATTTCAATATCCAAAAACGGAAAATTGGACTATCAAGCATCTTATGGCAAATTCGATATTTCAAATGGAATTTCGGCAACCGCTCAAACCAAATATCGAATTGCTTCGATTACAAAAACCTTTACCGCTTCAATCATAATGCAATTAATTGAAGAAAACAAGTTGGCACTAGACACCAATC
>JAJRSY010000299.1 GCA_024278565.1 Bacteroidota bacterium | reverse complement strand
TCAGGTGTTACCGGCACCACCGCTTCTTTAACAGGCTCCTCTTTTACAGTTGCGCCGCATGAACTGCAGCATGTTATGTAAAAATAGGTCCCTGCCAGAATGGTGATGAGAATCAGCAACAGGTTTGTTGTTGTTTTTGTTTTTGTCATTGTTTATATTCATTTAGTGTTCGAAGCACAATGTATTAAAAAAAACTCAATAATGTTAAAATTTAGCCAATTGTTTGGTTTCTGGGCTGTGGTCTGGGTCAAGGGGTTGTACGAGTGGCATGTTAATTGTTTTTAAGATATCATCCTGAGCGCAATCGAAGGGACAAGTCGAAGTGCTTCAGAAAGATTTATTACTTCAATAAGTTGTATTTTTAGCACTTACAAGAAACGAAAAAATATGAGCACAACAAATCAAATCACGACCAAATGGACGGGCAATATGTCATTTGAGAGCAATAACCCCTCAGGACATTCATTAAAAATAGACATTGCCAAAGAAGACGGTGGTGATGGTAGCGGGCTTCGCCCTAAGGCATTGATGCTCTCCGCCCTTGCCGGATGTTCTGGGCTTGATGTGGCCTCGCTTATAAAAAAAATGAAGCTAGAGGTTGATGCATTTCATATTGAAACCATTGCCAACTTGACCGATGAGCATCCGAAATTCTACGACAAGGTAGTTCTCGAATACCATTTTCATGGTAGCAACTTGAACGAAAAAAAATTACAAAGGGCAGTTGGCCTATCCGTAGAAAAATATTGTGGGGTCATGGAGATGTTTCGACAATTTGCGACTTTAGAGATTGAAACAATATTCCATAAAAACTAAAATGCCATTGCGAGCAAGCCGAAACAATCTGCCACCATAAAATTTATGGTCAACAAATTGCTTCGAGCCTCGCAATGGCGAGCAAAAATACACGCAACAATTATTAAAAACAAAAAGTAATTGTTATTGATTTTGAACATTGTTATTGATTTTGAACTTTGAATTTACAAAAATGCGTTGGTCAATAAAGGCAAAACCAGAAGAAGAACAAATCAATACATTGGCCAGTGCCCTCAATGTAGATGGCCTGGTAGCGCAATTATTGCTGCAAAGAGGTGTCGATACTTACGAAAAGGCAAAAAAGTTCTTCCGCCCCGAATTATCCGATTTGCATGATCCTTTTTTGATGAAGGATATGGATTTTGCGGTACAGCGTATTGAGAAGGCCATTGCCAACAACGAGAACATCTTGGTGTTTGGTGATTACGATGTCGACGGCACAACATCGGTGGCCTTGGTCTCTTCCTATTTATTGGGCTATTACCCCAATGTGGCAACCTATATTCCCGATCGGTACAAAGAAGGTTACGGCGTTTCTTATTTGGGAATCGATTTTGCCAATGACAACGATTTTTCATTGATCATTGCTTTGGATTGCGGCGTAAAGGCAATCGACAAAGTGGCCTATGCAAAAGAGAAAAATATTGATTTTATCATTTGTGACCATCACCGGCCCGGAAGTGAGCTACCCAATGCAATTGCTGTCTTAGATCCCAAACGTAAAGATTGCCCCTACCCGTATGATGAGCTCTGCGGTTGTGGGGTGGGGTTTAAATTGATTCAGGCCCTGGGCCACAATCGCGGTGAAAGCGCTGAAGACCTGGTTCCTTATTTAGATTTGGTAGCAACGGCCATTGGGGCAGATATTGTACCCATGACCGGTGAGAACAGGGTGCTGGCCTATTTTGGCCTACAGGTCATTAATACAGATCCAAGAATCGGGTTTAAGGCCATTATCAACCAAATAAAAAAAACAGTGCTGACCATTACCGATGTGGTTTTTATCATCGCCCCAAGAATCAATGCAGCTGGCCGTATGGAACATGGGCAGCATGCCGTAAACCTTTTGGTGGAAACCGATATGGATCGGGCCACAACATTTGCAGCTAAAATCGAAAAGTTCAATATCGATAGAAAAGACCTTGATAAAAAAATCACGCAGGAAGCACTTTTACAGATCGAAGAAAGCAATGAGGAGGAGTGTTTCACATCAGTGGTCTATAAAGAGACTTGGCACAAGGGCGTTATCGGCATTGTAGCTTCCCGATTAACGGAAAGCTATTACCGGCCCACCCTGGTCTTTACAAAAAGCGGTGATAGGTTGGCCGCTTCTGCGCGTTCGGTCAAAGGGTTCGATGTGTACAATGCCCTAGAACAATGCTCAGGTTGTATCGAACAGTTCGGCGGCCATAAATACGCTGCCGGACTGACCTTGTTGGAAGATCAATACGAAGCCTTTAAAGCGCAGTTCGAAAAAGTGGTCGCCGAGACTATCGACCCGATTTTGCTCACTCCCGAGATTTCGGTCAATATGAAAATAGACCTGAAAGAGATCACCCCAAAATTGATGCGGATCATAAATCAATTTGCTCCTTTTGGACCAGGGAATATGACCCCCGTTTTTATGACCGAGAACATAAAAGACACCGGTTACGCAAAAGGAGTTGGGGAAAATGGGAGTCATTTAAAGCTATCGGTTACACAAAATGGCTCGGCGCCTATTGGGGGCATTGGGTTTAATCTAGGCGATAAATTGCCCATCGTTTCCGATAGAAAACCGTTTAATGCTGTTTTTTCTTTGGATGAAAACGAATGGAACGGTAAAGTAAGCTTACAATTGAAATTGCGGGGCTTGCGGTAAACTTCTTGAGACCTGCAAGGTTTCGAAAACCCGACCTGGACCTGCAAGGTTTCAAAAACCCGACCTGGACCTGCAAGGTTTCAAAAACCTTGTAGGTCTAAAATCGAAATTCCCGTTAGATACCTACAAGGTCTTGAAGACCTTGCAGGAAATTATCCTTGCGGGAAATCATCCTTCATATTTTTCCAAAGACAATTCCTCCCCATCAAAAACAGCATAAGTGAAATAAGAGATCCAATCACCTAGATTCGTATATTTTGATTTCTCGTTTAAGTCAATTTCCATGGGAAGATGACGGTGCCCAAAAATAAAGTGGTCGTAATGCTGTTTTTCTAACTTTCGTTTGGCGTATTGCACCAGCCATTCGTTTTCCTCGCCCAAGAACTTAATGTCTTCATCACCAGAGATTAACTTGTTCTTGACCGATAGGTATTGCCCAAATCGTACCCCAAAATCAGGATGCAACCATCTAAAAAACCATTTTGCAACAGGGTTGGTGAACAGTTTTTTCATGCGTTTATACCCCTTGTCGTGCGGGCCTAGACCATCACCGTGACCGATAAAAAAAATAACGTCGTTAATAGTGTATTGTTGGGGTTTATGATATACAGGTATGTTCAGTTCTTCTTCAAAGTATCCGTTCATCCAAAGGTCGTGGTTGCCCACAAAATAGTAAATGGAGATGCCTGAATCTGAGAGCTCGGCCAGCTTTCCTAAAGTTCTGGTGAACCCTTTGGGAACAACAGTTTTATACTCCATCCAAAAATCGAAAAGGTCGCCCATGAGGAAAATAACCGCGGCATCGTTTTTGACCTCATCCAACCAGGCCACAAATTTTTTCTCTCGAGGAAGACTTTCCTCCTTTGTTGGAGCGCCCAAATGGTTATCGCTCGCAAAGTAAATTTTTTTACCTTCTGGAATATTGATGATCGTCATTTGAATGTAAATATAAGTATTCCCCTTTTGGCGAATCGCAATCTAGTTGTCTGCCGCATACCACTCGGCAAATGAAGTATCGGTCTCTTGAAGTTTTAAGGAGTGCAACTTAATAGCCTCTGGCAATCTCGTCTTTATCTTGGCCGCAAAATCGATGACCATATTCTCACTTGTGGGTTGGTAATTGGCCAATATTACATTATGTCCTCTGTCTGTCAGTTCTTTGGCGAGTTCAATATGGGGGGTGTTCTTATTGAAAACCGTGGCGTGATCGAACTGATCCACAATTTCTTCTTTTACAATTTTCTTAAGGTCGCCAAAGTCGATGACCATACCTAATTTCACATGAGAAGTGTCGGTTATAGGTATGCCAATAACGGTCACCGAGAGTTTGTAGCTGTGCCCATGTACATTTCTGCACTTGCCATCATAGCCATATAACGCATGGCCCGTTTCAAAATTGAATTGTTTGGTGATTCTTATATTGCCCATAGCGGTTTGTTGAACACGGTTCGATTCTTAATAAACGAATGCATTACAAAAGTATCAATTTTCTAAAAATCAAAATAGGGTCTTAGCATTATTCTTTAACGAAAACGCCACGGCAAAAAATATGTGCCACCAATAGATCATATATAATAAATCAGTAGTGTCCGATAAAAGATATAAGACCGCTGCGCTAAAAGAGAAAAGAACAAAAACTTGATCGTAACCAATTGACCGGCCGGCCGGCAACCTTTTTATTAAACAAAAACAAGCACTGATAAAAGCAAAATAGTCGAGTATTTTCGAAATTTCAAAAAAGCAAGGAGCGGATTTTCAAAAAACGCTGAAACCCCTTATATACTCCTAATTTCAGCTTACAGACTATTTTTTGCCGGACAACAATGACAACAAATAGCCGCCCCCAATAATCAAAAACGGTGCTGCCACCATAAACAAAATCATACTGCCCCGATACAAGCCCCAAAATGAAATGATTTTTACGACTGTATATGATTTTTACCTTTTCGCCGATTTCGTAAGGAGCTGGGTAAGAGCTTATACCGATTTCAAATTTTCTTGTGTTCAAAGATTTATCGGTGAACTCAAAAACAGGATTGTACATCGTGTTGTTATCCCCTTGCGACTCAATAAAATCGATGACCGTAGAGTGGTTTTCACCTCTTTTTCCACTAAAAGGGCTGTTTTTGAGTATTGGTTATAGGCCGTATACGCCAAGAATGTGCCAAATAAGAAAAAGAAAACCATAAAATATCACCCACATTGCCGTCTTGTTTCTTTCATTACCCTTACTGTTGGTCAAAACCTTAACGTTTAAACCTTCTTCTTGCTCTCATGCGATTTACGAAGAAGATTGTCACCACAAAAAGTGCTAAGATTGGAAAAACAAGGTCTCCGTTCAGGAAATTTAGAATATCCATGCTATTGATTTAATAGGGTAGAACGGTAATGAAGTGATATTATTGTTTTTTGAACTTTGACAATGTTTTTTTGGTGAATTCCGATAGCACCAATTTTCCTGAAATAGCGGCACGCTCGGTCAAAAGGGTATCCCAATGCGATGTGCCTTCCCATAGGGTTTTTTTCATTTCGAGAAGGGCTTCTGGGTTATAGGATGCCAATTTTCGGGTAAAAAAACCAAGCTCTTCATCCAATTCTTTGATGTTGTCGAAAACTTTTGAAAAGAGTCCTTTTTCCTTTGCCCAATAGGCATTTTTCCATTCGGTGGGGGAAAGGGCCAGTTCTGAGATTGCCGCTTTGCCGATTTTGCGCTCCACAGCAGGGGCTATTACCAAAGGGGCAATGCCAATGGCCAATTCCGAAAGTTTTATTGAAGCATCTACCGAAGCGAAAACATAATCACAGGCAGCAGCTAGGCCTACTCCACCACCTACCGCCTTGCCATGAACACGACCCACAATAACTTTTTTGCATTTACGCATGGCGTTGATGACATTGGCAAACCCGTTAAAGAATTCCTTACCTTCTTCTAGGGCAGAGACAGTCATCAATTCATCAAAAGAAGCACCCCCACAAAATGCACGGTCACCCTCTGATTTCAGAACGATTACCGAAATAGCTCCATTTTCAGATAGTTTCTGCAGTTCATCGGTCAGTCTGTGCAACAGTTCGGCTGCAAATGAATTTCCGGCAGGGTGACCGAATTCGACTATAGCTACTTTGCCATCTATTTTGGTATAAAGGCTTCCGTTTTCCCTAGTAGTTCCCATGTTAATGTTTTGTTCAAAATTAAGCGTTTTGCAGTAAGGGTCGAAATTTTCTTCGAAACTTCCAAATAAGGGCACCTCCCCGAACAACCATCCAAACGGTAAAAGCGATCCAGATACCATGAAGGCCCCACTCTAAATGCTTCCCTAGGTAGAGCATAGGCACAAAACCTAGAAAGGTCGCTGTGAGCAATACGTTTCTAAGGTATTTCATTTCTCCCAATCCCTTGAAAAGACCGTCAAAAACAAAGGCGATGGTATTCATGGGCAGACCTAGAACAAGAATAAAGAAAAACGAATAGAAGGTTTCCAAGACAATGGGTTCATTTGAGAACAAACGCCCGATAGGCCTATAGAACAGGAATCCAAAAATGAGCAGAACGATACTTACCAAAAGTCCGTACAGAATTATTTTCTTTGCCAATTTCCAGAGTCCGTCGTAATCTTTTGCTCCCAAAAGCCTACCGCCCATGATGTTGCCCGCCGCCCCATACCCATCTATAAAAAATGCGGAAAACAACCATAGGTTGATTGCTATGGTGTGTGCGCCTATATATTTATCACCAAGACCGGTCGCTTCTCTGACAGCTAGAATCAATGCGGTGTTCAAGGCCAAGGCCCTAACAAAAAGATTCAAGCTCATGACAACCAGTCGCTTGAGTTCGGGGTGCAATGGAAATTTGAGTTTGAGACTTATATCGGTCTTTGTGACCAATAACACAAAGGCCATCAAGGCCATTACACCCTGCGAAATTAGGCTGGCCCATGCCGCACCTTCTAAGTACATGGGTTCGATATACCCATCAATACCATATACAAAGATGAAATCAAGAACTACATTTAAAACGGCACCCACAATCGCTATGACCATTGGCCAATAGGTGTTCTGCAGCCCCCTAAAAATACCCATAACGGCAAATACGAAGAGTGTCAAGGGAAAGCCCCAAACACGAATGGAATAATAGGAAACACAATAATCAAGTATTTTACCCTTGGCATTGAGTAGGCTAAAGATTTCTTCAACCACAAATACGGTTGACACAAGAATAATAATACTCAATACAATATTCAAGAAAATGGCCTGTGCTGGCAAAGATTTGACCTCATCGATTCTGCCAGCGCCCAAATACTGTGAAATGATGGCGGAAATAGCACTTCGGGTCTGGCCCAAGATCCATACAAGCATTGACAAAAAAGAACCTACAATACCGGCCGCAGCCAACGATTCTAGACCGTCAACGGGAATGTTGCCGACTATTGCCGTATCGGTAATCGATAACAAAGGTTCTGCTATACCCGCTATGGTGGCCGGAACTGCCAACTTGTTTATCGTCTTAAAATTAATAGTGCTCTTCAAATCGTGAATGGGTTAAAATACGAGTTCATAACAATGAAAGGGATGCTTGCTTTGTTTGGGGAAAAAGATATCTCCTAATTTTTGATAGCCACGTGCCTCGTAAAACCTTTGGTTGCCTTGGTTCTGGCTAAAGGTATCTAACCGCACAGAATCAAAACCATTGTTTTTGGCATGGTCTTCGGCAAATTGCATCAATTGTTGTGCATATCCCTTTCCTTGGTGAATGGGGTGTACCGCCAATCGATGAATATAAATAGCGCCATTGTTCGGGCTAGACCATGTAATCGGCACATATTCTTCATCCATCAAAGTGGAGATAACAATGGTGCCGATTATTCGCCCTTCTCTTTCAAGAACATAGAGTTCTTTTCGCACTAGGTCGTTTTCAAATTTATTTTTCGAAGGATAGTTTTCGTTCCATTGAAAAATTCCGTTATTGATCATATGGGTCGAGCAGGCCGCGGTTATGTTCATAATGTCGGATATTTCCAATATCTTTGCAGGTCGAATCATTTATGAAGTTCAATTTAGTTGTAAATTTAGAGTATTAATCAATAATAAATCAGATGAAAAACATTCTTGTTCCCGTAGGCACCAGTTCCAAAGCGCATGAAACCTTACAGTATGCAGTAGATTTTGCCGCTGAGTTCTCTTCCAATATTTTTGTGATGGATGTGTTTACGGTATTGACAAAAGCGGGAAGTCTGGCAAACATTTCGGGTAAAGTGGCAAAAAGCAGTAAAGAACGTTTAAAAGAAATAATTAGAAAGGTTGATGCAAAAAAAACAACCATTAAAATTGCAACATACAATGGAGACATGGCAGATGGTCTCAAAGAAATTGATAGCGAATTGGGGATCGATTTGATCATCATAGCCCCACGAAGCAATGATATCAAAGACGAATTGTATTTGGGTAAAACCTCTGGAAAAATTGTTAAAAAAACAGATATTCCAACCTTGATAGTTCCTAGGGGTACGGTTTTTAGACCTTTCAATACCATTTTAACCGCCTTCAAATCAGGTGAGTTGAAACGTAGCAGAATACTTGACCCTTTACTTGCCATAAAAAACAAGTTTAAGGTAAAAGTAAGCCTGTTGTTGGTAAAAATCCCCGGGTACACTGATGATGACTTAAAAATCAATCCTGCCCTGATGGACATTAGTGAGCAATTGACCATTACCGAAAATGCAACTACCTACCAAGGGGTTTTGGAGCATTTTCAATCACATCGACCAGATCTTTTGTGCGTTTTTAGAAGAAAAAGAGGGTTTTTCAAAAAACTATGGGAAAAAAATACAGTTCCTAAGTCAGAATTTTTTGTTCGTATTCCTGTGTTGTTGTTGAGTGTTAAGTGAACTCGTCTTAAATTATTATTTTACCTACGATAACTTCGATTTCTATTTTGATAGCTTGCTAAAAAGTATTTTCTTTGCGCCAGCCAATTTGGGGGATTAGCTCAGCTGGCTAGAGCGCTTGCCTGGCAGGCAAGAGGTCACCGGTTCGACTCCGGTATTCTCCACTTAGTAAACAAAGGCCTTCGAGAAATCGAGGGTTTTTCTTTTTTGTGCCGGTACAATAATTTTGCCACATAGGGCGAATCGACATTGGGGAGGTCCGTAAATACCAAATCGCCCGAACTGACCGATTGGTTGTTGTTCCAATAGTTTAGGAACGAAACCCTTCCATCGATATTTGATTTCAAAACGTACTTGAGTTCCCATTCTTTTACGGCTTTTTTAAGCTGATTATAGCTTTGCAATACATTTTTTAATAATCGGGTATCTTCCCTTGCCTTGTTAAATTCAGTATCCTTAGAAGTGTTTTCGGCATTACCTAATGATTCACGTATCTGCGAAATAACAATGCTTAAATTTTGGTAATTTTTTTGTGCGGTCAAATATTCTAATTGTTTGTTTTCATACTCCTGAGCAGAAATAATCCCTTTTTTAAAAAGAGATTCGTTACGTTCAAGGTGCTTCTTTTTAAATTCCGTCTCGCTTCTTCCTAGAT
>JAJRSY010000298.1 GCA_024278565.1 Bacteroidota bacterium | reverse complement strand
TGAAAAACAACCTTCTTTATCTATTTTTACCAGAATTTTGTTATTAACCACAAATCAATTCCCCCTTTGGGGGCTAGGGGGCTTATGAAACAATACCACGATTTACTAAAACACGTTCTTGAGACCGGAAACCAAAAAGGCGACCGAACGGGCACTGGAACAATCAGTGTTTTCGGACACCAAATGCGCTTTGACCTAAGCGAGGGCTTTCCGATGGTGACAACCAAAAAATTGCACCTGAAATCAATAGTGCACGAATTGTTATGGTTTTTAAAGGGAGATACCAATGTGGGCTACCTACAAGAAAACGGTGTGCGCATATGGAACGAATGGGCCGATGAAAACGGAGATCTGGGCCCAGTCTACGGCCACCAATGGCGCAACTGGAACGATGACGGCATCGATCAGATCAAAGAAGTTATCGAGTCTTTGAAGAACAACCCCAATAGCAGACGCATGATGGTAACGGCATGGAATCCCAGTGTACTGCCAGACACCTCAAAATCGTTCTCGGAAAATATTGCGAACGGCAAGGTAGCACTACCGCCCTGCCATGCGTTTTTTCAGTTTTATGTGAGCCCCCCAGCCCCCAAAGGGGGAGCGAGTTCAAAACCCAGATTGTCGCTTCAATTGTACCAGCGCAGTGCCGATATATTTTTGGGCGTACCTTTTAACATTGCATCCTACGCCCTCTTTACAATGATGATCGCACAGGTTTGTGGATATGAGGCAGGTGAGTTTATCCACACCTTTGGTGATGCGCATATCTACAACAACCATTTAGATCAGGTTGAACTGCAATTGAGCCGCGAATTAAGACCATTGCCCCAAATACTGATCAACCCTAACGTAAAAGATATTTTTGACTTTAAATTTGAAGATTTTACTTTAGTGGACTATGATCCGCACCCACATATCAAGGGGGTTGTGGCGGTTTGATAACCTTTAACAAAACAAAGACACTCTTCGGTCCCCAACTTATAGATTAAGATAACAGCCCTTTACAATTAGTGATGTTTTTTCAAAATCCCAACAATAGTATCTATTTCCTTTTCGGTATTGTAAAAATGAAAACTCAATCGAATGCCGCTCCCTCGTTGTGAGCAAATGATATTATTGTTCGACAACTGTTCAAACAGCTTGTCATCACCTTTGATGTTGAAAATTGTACTATGCCCTTTTCGCAGAGCAACATTATCTTTTAGGAGTCCGAGTTCTGAAAATTCTTTTTTTGCTTTTTGAGATAGCACTTCGTTTTGTGCTTCGATTTTGTCTTTTCCTATTCCCGCTAAAAAATCCAAAGAGAACTTTAGGCTTCCGAAATTGAGACAAGAAAGATGCCCTGGCTCAAAACGTTTTGCGAACCGTAGTGTATTCTTTTTCGATGGATTTACATTGGTCGCACTGAAACCAATTGTTTTTAACGAAAATCTATCTTTTATAGCCTCTTTTATCAAAACAAACCCATTGCCGTAGCCTGCCAAAAGCCATTTATAACCACTTGCCCCTAAAATATCAATGCCCGAATCTTCGAAATTGAGATTGGCGGTGCCACAAAATTGCGTACCGTCAGCGATGATAATCAGATCTTGGTTTTCTTTTTTCAAATCTTTTAGAAAACCCAAATCGATTTTAATTCCGTTCTGCCATTGCACCACACTTAATGCAAGTACCGAAATTGCCTCTTTTTTAACCACCTTTCGAATACGCTCTTCTAAGTTTTCATCGATCTTCACGAATACGGTTTCAAAGTCTCTACTCTCAAAAGGCCAATTCACCGAAGGGTAGTCGTTCTCTAGCATCAGTACTTTTTGTTTGACATCCATACCTTCTAAAAGCATGTTCAAGCCAGAAGAGAAATTAGTGACTAATGCCACATTTTCACGCTTACATCCAAAGAACTCACCAACTGCGGTTCTTGTATCAGCAATTGTTTCTAGGCTTTTGCCCCGCATTTCACTTGCCTTTAACAAAAAATCGAGGTCATGGTTCTGACGCCAATCCAACAGAGCGTCATAGAGCGGCCCATAAACCGCAGTATTGGTATATATATTCTGTCTTAATGCAGGAAACTCTTTGCGTATGTGCTCCATAAACCTAAAGGATAAATTCAAATTACTGAACTCATTGGATTGTATCTCTAGCTCAAAAAGTATGGTTTTTTTGTTTAAACATCACAACTCAAGATAAGTTCACTGTATCTTTACCATAAAGATACATATTGCCATGTTTTCTAAGAACAAAAACTTATCAGGATTGGATCTCGAACAGCACGAACTGCTCGAAACTGCCCAAAACCGAATCAAACAAAAGAAACGTTTGTTCGCCCATTTTGTTGTTTTTTTGATCGGTAGTGTTTTCTTGATCTTGGTCAATAAAATTCTAAAATATGGCGAGGACTACGATTGGTTTATCTGGGGCATCACCTTTTG
Organism: Bacteroidota bacterium; assembly: GCA_024278565.1. Classification (GTDB taxonomy): domain Bacteria; phylum Bacteroidota; class Bacteroidia; order Flavobacteriales; family Flavobacteriaceae; genus Maribacter_C. Next base: position 381 of record JAJRSY010000298.1, on the reverse strand, counting down.
GGCATTCTTATGTTTGATCCATGCATTCAACGTCTTTGTTACCCAAAAATTCATGGGCAAAAATTGGGAGAGGGCCCAACGTGAAAAATTGGTGGCCAAACAAAAGCAACGGATCGCCGAATTACAGAAAGAAATTGAGACTGACTTCCCCTTATCTCAAATCAATAAAAAAAAAGACCTGTGAACACTATCACCATCATCGCAGCGGCGGCAGAAAACAATGCTTTGGGCAAAGACAACAAGCTGTTATGGCATTTGCCCGATGATTTCAAACGCTTTAAAAAACTGACCACGGGCCATAAAATCATCATGGGCAGAAAGACTTTTGAGAGCTTTCCGAAGCCTTTACCCAACCGTGTTCATATTATCATAACCAGAGAT
>JAJRSY010000297.1 GCA_024278565.1 Bacteroidota bacterium | reverse complement strand
CCATAAGAGTCTTGTTTTCAAAGCATTGAACTGGCATTTTTTGGGATTTTGATTTTAGTCCGAAAATTTTAACAAAATTTTAATTTACTGATGTTCAATCAGTTATGGCTTTTTGAGATCGGAATACAGCTTTTTTTGAATCTGATGCGATTTTCCAATGACACACAAAATATTGATTATTAGATGTTTAACTAGACTGATTAGTTACAAAATTTTAACGAAGTAAAAAGATCGAAAATTAGTTTCCTTTTTTTTGAATCATTATACTAGACATTCAATGATTGTGAAAAGCAGGGAGATAGTTTCAATGATTATTTCCGATACTCCGAACAAAATGGACTTCTCCTTTCCTAAAAATGAAAAGCTAAAAAGCAAAAAGTTGATTGATTCTCTTTTTGCCGAGGGAAAGAGTGTGTCTTATTACCCCATAAAGCTTATCTATCTGAAAACAGAACTGCCCAAACGGGTTTCGATTCAAACTGGGGCGACAGTGCCAAAAAAAAATTTCAAAAGCGCAGTAAAGCGCAATCGAATAAAACGATTGCTTCGCGAAGGGTATCGATTGAACAAACATCTAGTTTTTAACAATAGTAAGACCTCTTTTGCGTTCCTGTTTTTATACCTTGGGAAAGATACGCCCCAGTACAATACCATTGACGAAAGTATGAAGCTGGTGCTCCGTAAATTCAACAAGAAAATAAATCATGGCTAAATTGTTAAAAAAGAAAGTTCTAATACCAGTGCTCGCGGCACTATTTCTTATAGTTGGTAGTAGTTTCAAGAGTGATTTTTTTGAGATTGCCAAGCAAATCGAAATTTTCACTACCCTTTTTAAAGAACTCAACATGAATTATGTTGACGAGACCAACCCCGCCGAACTGATGGATGCGGCAATAAAAAACATGCTCGATGAGCTAGACCCCTACACCAAGTTTTTGAACGAACAAGATGTTGAGGCCTTTAAAATAAATAATGCGGGTGAATACTCAGGCATTGGAGCTACCGTTAGATCATTCGAAGATAAGTTATTGATCATAGAGCCTTATAAGGGCTATCCCGCTGACAAGGCGGGGCTCAAGGCCGGCGATGAAATAATTAAAATAGGGGATATCAATGTTTCTGATTTTGAAGACAATGCTGGGGAACTGCTTAGGGGCGCAAACAACACTTCGATAACTGTAACCTTCAAAAGGCAGGGTGAAACAAAAACCGCGACTATTACTAGGGCGGGTGTTGAGGTAGATGCGGTGCCCTTTTATAAAATGATAAACAATAAGACAGGTTATATCGTACTTGCTAAATTCAATGCCAAAGCCTCTTCGCAAACCAAATCGGCGCTCATTGATTTAAAAGGAAAGGGTGCTGAAAAAATTGTTCTCGATTTGCGGGGCAACCCAGGTGGGCTGTTATCAGAGGCGATTAATGTTACCAATTTATTCGTGCCAAAAGGTGAGTTAATCGTTACCACCAAATCTAAGGTTAAAAAATTCAATAAAGAATATAAAACAAAGAACAAGGCGGTTGATGTTGAAATACCGTTAGTGGTCTTGATCAACGGCAATAGCGCCTCAGCAAGCGAAATTGTATCTGGTGGTCTTCAAGACCTCGATCGTGCCGTAATAATGGGCGCAAGAAGCTTTGGAAAAGGGCTAGTACAGCGCCCAATGAAATTGACCTATGGTACGCAATTAAAAGTAACCATTTCAAGATACTTCACTCCTTCTGGAAGGTGTATTCAATCGTTGGATTATTCGAATAGAGACAAAAACGGAAACGCAAAAAAAACAACCGTCTTCAACGAGTTTGCCACTAGAAACGGTCGAAAAGTACAAGATGGGGGTGGCGTGCTACCTGATATAGAAATAGATGCGGTTAAAGCAAATGAATTAACCAAGTACCTTCTGCAAAACAACATGGTGTTCGATTTTGCTACCAACTATTATTACAAAAATCAACTTAATGACCCAACTGGGTTTGAGTTCAATGAAAACGATTTTATAGACTTCAAAAATTTTGTCTCAAAAAGTGGTTTTTCTTTTGAGACCAAGACCGAAAAGGTGTTAAAAGAAGTTATGACGATTCGAGAAGAGGTTATTTATAACGATGCTATAGAAAAAGACTTTAAAACACTTCTTTTAAACATCGACAAAAGTAAAATTGCAGCATTGGATACCCACCAAAAAGAAATTAAAAATAAGTTGGTAGATGAGATTATTAAGCGGTATTTCTACCGTGAAGGGCTCTATGAATACTATCTTGGACATGACGATGCAATTTTGGCGGCAACTGAGCTTTTAAAAAACGAAAAAGAGTACCGTAGCATTTTAAGATAGGTCAATCGTTTACCAAGTGTACTCAGGGGGTTCCATTCCGTTCATTCTCAAATATAGATTGGTTTTTGCCTTGTGGTTGGCCATATGATCTTGCACGTAAAAAAGCGCAAATGCCCGACTCGCCATATTTCCGCTATGGTACATCACACAGGTTTCATCAAGCTTTTCTTGTTCAATGGCCCGTATTGTTCCTGTTACATAATCGAAGCCTTTCTGAAGATATGGAATAATTTCATTTTTAACCATTTTAGGGGCATCCGGAGTATTTGGTTCCACTTTCATTCCTTCAACATAACGTTGGGTCAATAACCCTACCGTATGCCCAATATGCACCATTTGTTCGGCAAAAGTCTTACTGATTTCAGTTGGTTTGTAGTTGCACAGTTCTTCAGGCATGGCCAGGGCCATACAATGTTCAGTTGTCTCCTGCCAAACGGGTAGGTACATTTTGGCAAAAGGGGGTTTTGGGAACAGTATCTGTCTGCGCAAACGCCAAATCAGTACCAAAAACGACATAAGGGTCAAGAACAAATATTTCATATACTAGGTATTGTATGTAAGATAAAAACCTACCCTCTTAGAAGGTGGCTTTTAAGGCCGCCCCCATAGGGGCGGTGATGGCAAGTGCTAAATTCGATCAAACAATTGATTGCAAAAAAAATGAAAAAACAAAACCTAAATCAAATTGCGGGTTCAGGCAAAGCCAAAAGAACCTGCCCGTCCGGCAGGCGGGCATGACCACCCCAAAAGGAGGTGGTTTTTCAAGCTGAAATAAAGCCATCTAGGTCTTTTTCCTTAATTTTGACTCAGAATGAAAAAACTAAGGGTCATAGAGCTTTTTGCGGGGGTGGGTGGTTTTCGTATCGGCCTTGAGAATACTGGTAAATTCAAGGTGGTTTGGAGTAACCAATGGGAGCCAAGCACCAAAACCCAGCACGCCTCTATGGTTTATGAAAAACACTTTGGTGGTGACAATCATAGCAATGAAGACATTGCGAAGGTCGACCCCAACACAATCAACGAGGCTGATGTTTTAGTGGGTGGTTTTCCGTGTCAAGATTATTCGGTGGCCACGACCCTTCAAAATTCAAAGGGGCTGATTGGCAAAAAGGGTGTTTTGTGGTGGTCGATACATAAAATACTCTCTGAACAGAAAAATCCTCCAAAGTACCTGTTCTTAGAGAACGTAGATCGCCTACTAAAATCTCCCTCTACCCAACGGGGAAGGGATTTTGCCATTATGCTAAAAAGCCTTGATGAATTAGGTTATGCCATTGAGTGGAGGGTAATCAATGCTGCCGAATATGGTATGCCACAGCGTCGCAGGCGTATCTTTTTCTTGGCGTACCATAGATCGACCCCTATATATAATGCATTACAAAAAGCCAACAAAGGGGATTGGATGCATAAACTTGGAACGATCGCCAACGCTTTTCCTGTTGAACAGCTATCGAAAAAAACAATCGATTTTGAATTAAAAGGAAGTTTGGTCGAAATCTCAGAGCAATTCAATAGAAATGAAAAATTATCCCCTTTCTTAAATACTGGGGTTTGTGTCAACGGACAGGTCTTTACTGCCAAAACCGCCCCTAATTATAGTGGTTCAAAAACATTGCTGGGCGATGTGCTACAAAATGGCAAAGTGACCGAAGGGTTCTTTATTCCCATGGAAGACCTGCCTAAATGGGAATATCTAAAAGGAAGTAAAAAAGAAATCCGCACTGCAAAAAACGGATTTCAATACAATTATAGCGAAGGAAGTATGATTTTTCCCGATGCACTAGACAATGCCTCGCGTACCATAATTACGGGGGAGGGTGGCAAAAGCCCGTCTCGTTTCAAACATGTAGTTCGAACCGAAAAAGGGCTGCGAAGGCTTGCGCCAATAGAGTTGGAACGCCTTAATATGTTTCCCGATGATCACACTAAACTAGAGGGAATTACCGACGCGAAACGGGCCTTTTTTATGGGAAATGCCCTAGTGGTTGGTGTAGTCGAAAAAATTGGTGCATCGCTCTATCAAAAAATAAACACTTAGCGATTGTGGAGCTCCAAAGTAGTTTTAAAAACGATTTAGAAAAAGAGCAAAAACTAGCGGTATTTTTAGATGTCTACTACAAAAAACACCTAAAGCACTACCTTTTTGAGCGCATTCACGATTTAAAACAGCAGATGCAGGGCATTGACCTGATTTTTTCCCACAACACAAACGGGGGGCGATTTCTAATCGACGAAAAAGCTCAACTGGACTATATTAACGAAGATTTGCCCACTTTTGCTTTCGAGTTGGTTTATCAAAAAGACGGGGAAATCAAAAAGGGATGGTTGTTCGATACAAAAAAGAAAACTGAATTTTATGCCTTAATTACGAGTATATATGCTGACGAGCCTGAAAAATTTACATCCTGTAAGGTCACCTTCGTAAACCGAAAAAAACTCGTTAAATTTTTAAGTGTTCGAAAAATAAATCAAGAGTATCTTGATTCTCAAATTAAAAAACACAAAAACTATAATGGTAAAGTAGTGCTTGATAAATTACAGCCCTACCACGAGGGCTATTTGTATTTTTCAGCTATAAAAAAGGCCGAGAAACCGATTAATTTAATTCTAAAGTTGGCTTTTTTGACCGAGAACGGTATCGCAAAACAGCTTTGAATTCCAACATCCAAACTATGTCGTCGGTTTTTACATTACCATCTTAATTATTGCTAACTATTACCGTAGTTTATCGACAAACTACTCGTTTTCATCTGAAGTTTCTGCAAGCCCAAACTCTTTATAAAAACGTCTTACAGACCAAGAGGTCGGTTAAGGGGCGTGAGGGCCAGACCTTACTGTGCCTCCTTAACCCGCATTATTCACGGGTTTTCGTTATGAAAAGTCAAAATATCAACCTGCCGGCAGGCAGGCACGGTAGAATTGGAAAGCACAGGGGTTTTTTAGTGAAGGAACTGTAACTCGATTTTGAGCTGAACAAATTTTGGGCATTTTCAATTATAGCAGGCATGTGCTGAGCATAGTCGAAGTATGGTTTGGCTTTGCAGTAGAAACACTCTTGCGGATTTAAAGTAATATTTGAATCTGTTTTTCGCTCCGTGTCGGGGTATTCTTTCTTTCAAAAGCAGACGATTTTCCGGTTGGGAAGCAAATTCTATTCTATACCGGAAAATTTTTATAAGATTGGCAAGAACACCCTGCGCTCTTGGCGCAGGGCTGAATTGCCTTCGTGCGCAGCACGAAAACCGTATTTTTGGGTATGGTCAAAATTACGGAAGGCACTTGGCATTGGCACCATAATGTTTCCGAAT
>JAJRSY010000296.1 GCA_024278565.1 Bacteroidota bacterium | reverse complement strand
CATAAAGAAAGGTAGGTTTTCCCATAGAACCCGGTTTTAAATTCTGACCGTGCAAATTTGCTATAAGACAGGTTGTTTCTGTTTGTCCGTAACCATCTCTGATAATCACTCCTGTACCTTGTTTCCATTTTTCTATTATATCTGGATTAAGCGGCTCTCCCGCAGCACAACTTGTTCTTAATTTGAGCTTGTACTTAGATATGTCTTCTTGTACTAGCATTCGTAGAACAGTAGGCGATCCGCAAAAAGTCGTTACGGCATATTTGCCCATTGTCTTTAGTTGTTCGCTGGGAACAAATGTATCGACTTGATTGGCAAATATAGTCGCTCCTGTGTTCCAAGGTGCAAAAAAGCTGCTCCAGGCAAATTTTGCCCAACCAGGGGAAGATATATTATAATGAACGTCTCCGTGACTACAGCCGATCCAAGAAGAAGTGGTTAAATGACCGTACGGGTATGTGAAATGTGTGTGCACGACTACTTTTGGCAACCCTGTGGTTCCTGAAGTGAAAAAATATAAAAAAGAATCGTCAGATTTAGTTTTTGCCGCTTCTGCTTCAATGTCTTCTTTTAATACATCATCTATTGAGTGCCAACCTTCTCTTTTGCCGTCAGTTATAATTTTGAGCTTGAGTTTTTGACCCAATTGCTTTGCTGCCTCATCGACCTTTGGGGCATTGATACTGTCAGAAATCATAATCTCCGGGAATAATGTCCCAAATCTTTGCGCAATATCCCTAACCGTAAGATTTGTGGCCGTTGGCATTAAAACATACCCGCCTTTGATCGTAGCTAAAAAACTAAACCAATTTTCAGGGATCAATGGAAGGATAGAGTAGATATGTTCTCCTTTTTTACAGGCGTTTCGCCTCATAAAATTAAGTAACTGATTGGCTCTTTCATACATTTCCCTGAAAGAATACATTTTTTCTTTTTCTTTATATTTCCATATTAGTGCTGGATCGTTCGGATAAGATTTTACGTTCAGTTCGTAAAACACTTCTTCTACCCAATTAAAGTACTCAGGCTTTTCTAATTGGTAGGAAGACAGATTATCGTATTGGCAATTTGCAATATCCTCTTTTATTTTTATAAAGAAATCTTTGATGTTCATGATTTTATATTTAGTGCCAGAAAAACCTAATGGGCTTTAAAGCCCATTAGGTCGAATTCAACTTTATTTCACTGGCTTTTTTTAAAAGAACCCTAGTTTTTGTTGCGAATTGGATTGGAAGATGTTCTTGGTTCTTTGAAAAGAGGCCAAAGCCATTTTATGGTTTTCCCTGCCAAAGCCTGATTTTTTAAAACCCCCAAATGCTGCGTGTGTAGGATAAGAATGGTAGCAATTTACCCAAACCCTACCTACTTCCAAGGCACGAGGCATCGCAAAAGCTTCGTGAGCATCTCTTGTCCAAACTCCTGCAGCTAATCCGTACATAGTGTCATTGGCCATTTCCAAAGCCTCTTCCGTTGTTTTAAAAGTAGTTACACAAGTTACAGGGCCGAATATTTCTTCTTGAAAGACCTTCATTTTATTATCACCTTTTATAATGGTCGGCTGTATAAAATACCCATCACCGCAAGCACCTTCTTTATTCGCTTCACCGCCACATAGTACTTCGGCCCCCTCTTGCTTCCCAATATTGATATAATTCAATATTTTATCATATTGCTCTTTAGAAGACTGGGCACCTACCATTGTTGTCATTTCAAACGGGTTTCCTTGCACTATTGCTTCTGTTCTTTCAACTACCCTGGCCATAAATCTGTCGTAAATATCTTCGTGTACAAAAATCCTGGACGGACAAGTACAGGCTTCACCTTGGTTTACTGCGAACATGACCGCACCCTCTATGCATTTATCATAAAAGTCATCATCTTCATCTGCAATGGAAGGCATAAATATATTTGGGGATTTTCCGCCCAGCTCCATAGTGGCCGGAATAATATTTTCTGCTGCGTACTGTAGTATTAGACGGCCTGTTGCGGTTTCTCCTGTAAAACTGATTTTTGCAATATTAGGCGAAGAAGCCAATGGTTTTCCCGCTTCCGGCCCAAAACCTGTAACTACATTTATTACCCCTGGAGGAACTGCATCCGCTTTTTTTAATAGATCCATCAATAAATTTGCGCCCGCAGGTGTTTGCTCTGCTGTTTTTACCACAATCGTACAACCTGCAGCTATGGCGGGAGCAACTTTCCAAGCGAATAAAAGTATCGGGAAATTCCAAGCGATTATTGCTCCTACAGGGCCTAAGGCCTCTGGCTGGTTTATTTGTAATGTATGTTCATCTTGCATAGAGGTGCCTCCTTCTTCCGCTCTGATAACACCGGCAAAATACCTGAAATTATCAATAGCCACAGGAATATCAACCAACAAAGCCTCACGCATTGGTTTCCCCTTGTCGACCACCTCCGCTTTTGCCAGTAACTCTATATTGTCTTCCATAACCTGAGCGATTTTCAGCAAAACCGCACTTCTTTCCGGTGCTGGTGTTTTGCCCCAAGTAGAGAAGGCAGCTGTTGCTGCGGTAATTGCCTTTTCTACATCTTTTTCATTACCTCGTGCTACTTTACATATAACGCTATTGTCAATAGGGCAAATATTTTCAAAATATTCTCCTGATGATGGCGCGACCCATTCGTTGTTGATAAAGTGTCCGTATTGTTCCTTGAACAATTTTGGGATCTCAATTTTTTGTGCATTCATAATTTAAGGTATTAGTTAAAAAATATGGTTTTGGTATACTCATGACACATGAGAAATCGGGTTTTCATGTGTCATGGGTATATATAGGACCCATCTTGGGTTTTTCTTTCCTGCCTATCGGCAGATGCCTACGAATTTTGAGTTCTTTTGTTTCTAGGGTTTGATAGTGTTTTGGCGATTGTTAAATGTAATTGGAGCCATTTTCATGTTGACCTGCCCGACTTCGCCATTCAGGCGGAAAAGTTTAGAAATTAGTGGTTTAGACGTTTATGGGATGGTACTCCAAAACTCCTAAGCCACCCTGCACCTTTCAGTGCAGGGGGAATGCCCCAAATATCCGTTCGCCATTTTATCGGTAATCCCCAAAAAATGACGGCCGATACCGCTCATGCCGCTCCCTCAGTTTCGGGAACTCCTGTTGCGGTTTCCACCGTATGCGAACTTTTCTTACCTTAGTGCCCATTGAACTAAATATATAGGTTTTTCGCACTGCAATGAAATTGAAGGGCTTAAATCTAAAAACCGAGACCGGCAAATACCACTTTACCTGTAAAAGTATTGGACAAATTTGCAAAAAAGCATGAAAAATGTCCAATAAAATTGTAAAATCCTCCAAAGTGCTAAGTTTGTTTAAGCACCAGATAGAGAACTCTCAAAATGGTGTTTTAATTGAAAGGAAAGCACTTCTTTCGTCAAAAAACATTGAATTGCATTTCTATGAAACCATAACAGAGGCAAAAGGTGTGTTGATGCATTTTAGCTTACCCGTTATTGCTGTGATGTTAAAGGGTGAGAAAGTAGTGGAAATGGATAGTCTGGGAAAGTTTGATTATT
>JAJRSY010000295.1 GCA_024278565.1 Bacteroidota bacterium | reverse complement strand
GAGGCCTCGTCACTGTTTTTGCTGGCAGTGGCATCGCCATCTTCATCGGGAATATACAATTTTTCGAGCACTTGGTGCTTTACGCCGCTCGGCAGGGCCTTGTCAACAGTTACCGCGGTGTATTGGGGCGTGGGCCGGTTCTTGGGCACCGAGGGGTCATGGTACGAGTCGCCCTGCTTTGTTATGTTCCTGTCCAACGGGTAATCGTACAATATCAAGGTGCTGTCCTGCTTCAGTAGATCGAGCTCTTTTTCGGTCTTTGGCTCGAACTTGATGTACAGGTGCGTGGCCTTTATCTTTTTGCCTTTTGCGGCCTCGCTGTGTTTTTTGCTTTTTTTAAGGCTCAACAGGGCCTTTTGCATATTGGCCACCGAGTAGGGGTTCTCCAATTGTTCGCCCAGCTCTATTTGGTTGGGCTCTGTAGCTTGTTCTTCGATTACCGCCCCTGTTTGTGGTTCTGGCGATACTTCTTCTTTTTGGCATGATGTGACTGTCAAAAACAGTAATGCCGCACTTATGATCTTAAAGCATTTAAATGTATTTTTCATTTTCTTGGTGTTTTTTGGTCGGGAATCCCTTTAAAGATAACCCCCGATCTTTACACCTACAAATTATAGTACAAATTATAGTACAAATTATAGTACAAATTTAACAATATTTTAACTTTGTTCGCGTTGTTTTGCCTTTCTGTGCCTTTAAAATGGCCTTTTTTTAGGAAATGTACGGCCTTGTCCATCACCTTGTTAACTCGTCGGACATAGTTTAGGATTTTAAACCTGCCCGCTGGTAGGCGGGTTTATTCAACTTACTGAAAACCAGTACGTCTAAGGTCTAGCGTCTATTAGTCTATTCTCGCAGTGTTGATAGGCCTAAAGCTGGTACACCCAATCTTCTGGGTTAAGGCGTGAAGTGTCTTCGTATAAATAAAATTTCAGACGGGTCTGACCATTGGCCTGATTGGTGTAAATCTTACCCAGTTCTTCTTTGGCGGCCACAATATCGCCCTTTTTCACATAAAGATCCGACAAGTTGTAATAGGTGCTGATAAAATTACCATGTTTGATCTGTACCCCCTTTTTGCCCCCTGGGACCGACAGAATGGCTATGACCTCACCCTCAAAAATGGCCCGTGCCCTTGCCCCGGGATCTGTGGCAATGATAACCCCGTTGCTCTCATGTTTTATACCTGGATAGACCGCATCATTGTATACCCCGAACCCTTGGCTTTTAATGCCTTTTTCAACGGGCCAGATCAATTTACCCTTGTTTGCCGTGAAATTTTTGGCCACAACAGTCGCCTCTGGGGTCAATAAAAACTTGTTCGCAGTGACTATTTTTTTTCCCGTTTGTTTGTTCGTTTTCTTATTTGCTGCAACAATAACACTACGTATTAAATTTTCAATCTGCCGATCGATCTTCTTGGCTTCCTTTTTCTTCTTTTGAATAGAGGCCATGTACTTGCTCTCATTTTTTCTGATCGATGCCAACAGGGCTTTTTGAGATTCTATTTCTTTGAACAATTGGTTTTTCGCCTTACGGTTTTGGGCGATCAACACCTCCTTTGTTTTTCGTTCTTCGTTCAGGTCTTTGTTGAGTCGTGAAAGGTCGTCGGTCTTGGTGACTATCTGCTCGCCCTGTTCTCTTCTGTAATCGGTATACTGTTTCATGTACCGCATCCTCTTAAAGGCCTGAAAGAAATCTTCTGAAGAGAGCAAGAACATCAACCTGCTTTGCTGTGACCTGTTTTGATATGACTTTTGAATCATCAGGCCATAGTCATCTTTCAAGGTCTTTAAATCTTCCCGCAGCTTTGTAATGTTCTTGATATTGGCATTGATCTGGCGGTTCAACAGGTTTGATTGCTGATTGGTGACCCGTATCAACTGTTGGCGTACATTGATTTTTTTATCAAGGGCATCCATTTGATCTAGCACATTGCCCTTTTCTTTCTTCCCCGCAAAGAGCAATCGGTTTATGTCTCTTATCTCATTTTGGAGTTTTTCCCTTTTGGCCTCCAGTGCCTTTTGCTCATTGGTCTGTGCCGTGATATTTTGCGATGACACAAGCCCTAGAAACAAGATAACCCAAACAATATATCGTTTTTTATAGATCATCTTTCTTCAAGACTATTTTTTTGAATCCTTTCGGTATTTTATACGGAAAAGAAAGTTTTTGGTCAAATTCAATATTTCGATACTCAATAGTAATGATGTTCTTCTCCTCTTTGTCAATAGCCGTTATCTCCACCTCATTGGGTAAGGTCCATTTATTTGTTTTTTGATAGTTCTTATAGTTTATTTCTAACAATCGTTTCTTAAAAGGCTGCGACAATTGCTGTGTTGCCAATTTGAAGTTCTTGGGCTCGATTTGAAATAAGGTCTTGAAAAGAGCCATTGGTTTTCTTGGTTTTAACTGGTATTTTTCACCTACGACCTCTAAATCATACTTACCCTTGCGTAAATTGAACAGGGCTTGGCCCAAAAGTAGGTTCTGTACCTTTTCGAAATCAAGTTCGGTGCCCAAAAGGTTACTGAGGTAAGAGAAATCGCCATCAAAGTATTCGTTTTCCAGTTTATTATAGAAGCTGACCCGATCTGGTGTAATATAAGCCTTTACCATACCGAACGGTGCACTCATCCATATCGCCTTGTCTTTTTCCATTCGAAGGCTTACGCCTACACTTTGAGAAGATTCACCGTCAGAATATTCAATCTTCATTTTACCACTTAGGGTCTTGAAATCAATTTGATTTTGGTAATGTGACCTGATTATCGACTTGGCAGACAGCATGGTATCGATCGTGCCACCAGTCAAAACCTTTTTCGACCTACAGGAGATGACCACTAAAAACAAAACGCCAATGCCCAAACACCTTGATATACCTTTTAATAACTCATTCATATTTTAAAGCCCTGATTTTATCTTACGAAGATACATATTTGCCTTGACTGAATTATTAAGGGCAATATAAGCTTCTGCCAAAACAGTATAAATTTTATTGGATAGTGAAATATCGTCTACAATATAATCTAAAGCCGATTCAAGAATTTCTATGGCCTCGCTCGAACTATTGTTTTTGGTTAGCGCATAACCTAGGGCGTAATAAAAATAGGGTTGTGAAGGAAAACTTTCTAAAGCTTCTTCAGAAACTTTTTGCAGTTTATTAGTATTGCTATCACTTATAAGTGCCCTTATCTGTGTTTTGTACGTTTCCAAAGGGTTTAAAGCAATTGCGCTGGTTGTGGAAAATGTCTCTTTTTTGCTCTTTTTGTTTCTTTTTTTGATAGAATCGTTGATTTTTGAGGCTAAATTACTCGAAAAAGATGATTTTTTGACATTTTTTAATAATTGCATAGCGGTCTCATAATCCTTGTTCCTATAATAAATAAGTGCCAAATTCTCTTTTAATTTGTCATTTTTAAAAGGAATCTTTGATTTAATGGCATCGATCGAATTGCCCTGTTTTTGAAGTATTTTAACAAGTGTATCTAAATACCAAAGATTTTCAGGTTCAGAAGCCACAGCGGAAACTCCGTATTCCTGAGCAGACAAATATTGTTTGTCCGCTAAATACGCCTTTGCCAGTTCATGGTCCACTACTGTATTAGTGGCATCGAGTTTTTTGCATTTCACGAACAATACTATGGCCTTATCATGGTTTTCAATGCCCTTTTGCTTCAGGCCCTCAAAAAAAATTTCCTGAAAATCATCAGAATAATTATCCAGAAACAATTCTGCGGTCTGTTCTACTGTGCTATCGGGTTCTTTTTCTTGGGCCAAGGCTTGAACCGATATCAAGAGGAGTCCCAAAACAAAAAATACCAGCCTCTTTTTCATAACATCATTCAAATTAACGTAGTACCACCTCACTTATTGACCCGACGATAATAGAACTGATAGACCCTAGACTTATTGACCGGCCGGTTTTCAGCAAGTTAACCCATTCTAAAATAGCGGTCTATACTTGTCTCTTTAATAATGGTGTTTGCGTTTTGCTATATGGGCTTACTCCATCACCTAATAATCACGCTCAATAGTGGTCTTGAACTTGCCATAAAAACCTCATATGCGTATTTTGATTTCAAAAGTCATTATTTTTATAGGGTTACCCATTTAGTTCTCAAAGTACTGATTTATAGTCATAATTCTAAAATCTGAAAAATCATATAGATATTGGTCATGCCCAGCAGTTACGTTATCCCAGAGCTTTTGATTATTTTGCTCCGAGACTTAAATGGGTAGCCCTATATTTTTATTTGTTCTATTCAATGAACCGCTGTGTTCAATTTGAAAATGCAACGCTTATAATTAATCTCATTGGTACATTGATTTATTGTTATATTGATTTATTGTTTCATTACTTTACCCCTGTACTACCAAAACCACCTTCACCCCTTGAGGTTTCAGATAAACCTTCAACCTGGCTCCATTCGGCACGTTCGTGTTTGGCGATAACCAATTGGGCAATGCGCTCACCGTTTTCAACAGTAAAAGGCTCGTTGGATAGGTTGACCAATATCACCCCTACTTCCCCTCTGTAATCGGCATCGACCGTACCAGGGGCATTGAGTACGGTGATTCCTTTTTTGGCGGCCAAACCACTTCTTGGCCGTACCTGGGCCTCTACCCCTACGGGAAGTTCTATAAATAGTCCGGTCTTGATGATAGCCCTTTCTAAAGGTTGTAACGTAACCGATTCTGAAATATTGGCTCGAAGATCCATTCCTGCCGAGGCGTTGGTCTCGTAATGGGGCAATGGGTGCGATGATCTGTTGATGACCTTGATGTGCATTGATGTCCTTGTTTTATACTGTTATTGAAAATAGCCTATAAAGCCACGCTTGCGAGGCCCAAGCCGAAAATAGAATTTAAAACAACTTGTTTGAATTCAAATCTCTTGTTTCGGACTTTTTTTATCACTTCCTTAAGAATACCTGTTTTAGTTTGTCGTTCTCTAATTTATAGACCAAGCCCATAAAAAGCACTAACAGTGGTATTCCAACATACAAATTGCGGTTAAAACCATAAAATGAAATCGCTGAAAATAGAACGGAAACACCCAAATAGAACAATATCTTTCGGAAGTTATAAGGCACTGGATAATGAGATTTTCCCAAATAATAAGAAAGTACCATCATGGTGCCATACGCCATTAGTGTAGCAATTGCGGAAGCCATATAGCCGATTCTAGGAATGAAAATAAAATTAATGCCGATTGTTATAATCGCTCCAATGACCGATATAAAAGCCCCGTAACGTGTTTTGTCGGTAACCTTGTACCATACCGACAGGTTGTGGTAAATACCCAAAAAGAAACTGGCCAAAAGAATCAAAGGTACGATTGACATGGCTGGCCAAAAGGCCTCATCATGAATAAACATAATTTTTAAAACATCAGCAAACACTACCACGGTCAATAAAATAATACTCCCCAACACTACAAAATAGTTGGTTATTTGCGCATAGGCCTTTTGTGGGTCTTCAGTGCCAGCATGACTGAAAAAGAAGGGCTCGATACCCATTCTAAAAGCGGTCGCGAACAACATCATAAACAAGCCCAATTTATAACATGCGGCATACATTCCGGTCTGGCTTTCGGCTATTTCTTCGGGCAATAAGCGCTCAAGAAGGATCTTATCAAAAACCTCATTTATAGTAAAGGCAATACCGGCCACCAAAACGGGCCAGGCATAGTTCATCATTTTTTTCCATAAAACCTTATCAAAAGCGTATTTACAGTCTAAATAGAGGGGCAGCATCAAAACAAGCGTAACTCCACTTGCGATTAAGTTCGAAAGAAAAATGTAATTGATCTCAAAATTAGGTTGGTACATCGAGCTAAAAAACCCATCGGGGTTTTCTGCTACCATATCGGGTAATGCCAGTAAAAAAAATACATTCAAACCCAAATTGACAATCACATTAATGATTTTAATGATGGCATATTTCATGGGTTTTTCATTCGCGCGTAGCCAAGCAAAAGGAATGATGACAAAGGCATCAAGCACCAAAATATATATGGCGTACCTGACAAAACCAACATCAATATTGGTTATGCCGGCCATAGTGTTTTGAAATACTAGAGCGATCAAAGCGAATACCCCAGTTGTACCCAAAATGGATATCAAAGAGGTTGATACCACCCTTTCCTTATCATCATTACCGCTATAAAATCGAAAAAAAGCAGTTTCCATTCCGTAGGCCAAAAACACATTGAAGATAGCGATCCACGAAAATATTACGGTCACCTTACCATAACCTGCCGTAGCCAAGATGCCCGTATACAAGGGCAACAATAAAAAACCGAGCATTCTCGGAAGCACTGTCGCAAGCCCGTAAATGGCGGTCTGTTTAAAAAGTTTTTTAATCGGGTTCAATAGCACTGGGGTTAAGAACCAAAATTAGACATTTAAACCCTGCGAACAAAGTTTAGTTGATTGCCCAGCTTTACTTTGAGCAGCTGATTTTCAAAACAGATCGGGAACACTTTTTTAATTTGAGTTTCGGGCTTCCAAAGAGGGGTAAACCTTTACGGGGTTTTGTCGAATACCGTTCAACTTAACATACTTCACCTTCTCCTTATGTAAATAACTTAGAGTGGCCTCGGTGTCGGTCAGTTCAAACGGGAACAGCCCGTTATCATTTTTTGAAGTCTTTTTGCTGGAATCAACAGCTAGAACCGTGTCTTTTTCCACCAGTTCTTCCCTTGCATAAGCTGCTAGTGCAACTGTTCCCATTTCTCGAAGTTCAATGGAGAGTTTTGTCATTCGACCCTTATGATATAGGTTTTGAAGAACTGCATCTTCTTGATCCAGGCTCAAAATAGAGATGATTACTTCATAACCCCCATGCTCTGGTTTATCTTCAACAGTCCATTTTTGGGCATAGACCTCTCCCAATGTGAAAGGGGCTGTTGCCTCAAGCTTTTTCTGTGATGAGCAGCTTGACAATACTATGGCCCATATCAATAAAACATATATTGAACTTTTCATAGGTGTCTTTGTTATCAATGTTCAATACGTACGTATAAAAAGTGTTTTTAAGATGCTATGGATTTTGCCAAAGAAAAAATTGATAGGTCAAAAAACAGTATTTAACTACTTAAATAAGAAACTGGGGAAGAAAAAACCATCATACAAGGGCGGTTAAACGAGCTTCGATTTATACGCACTAGGCTCAACCTGCGCACTTACAGGGTCATCTTATTATTCTGGCGGACATAGTTTGATAGTGAGATAGTTTAGGAGTAAATTTACCCAACCCAATGAAAGTCAATATATTTAAGGTAATGGGTTAAAGGCTAAGGGTCAAGGTTACTATTAGTCTATTCTCGCCGTGTTAATAATCTAAAATGGAAATCACATACAGTTCAAAACTATATCAGTCTGGTTGATG
>JAJRSY010000019.1 GCA_024278565.1 Bacteroidota bacterium | reverse complement strand
TTTTTTTTCCGTTGGGAAGGATGAGTTTACCACCCAGATTATCAGAATCAGCCATTACTAGACCGGTCATGCGATAATTTTTCTCCCCTTTATCCGTAGAAAAGGAAAGATCGACCCAATCATTTTTGTACGCTATTTTTGATTTCAGTTTATTGGTATCTTGTTTTATCTCAATTTTTGGTTTGCTGGCCTTACCGGTAATCGATAGGGCATGGGTCATGCCACTTGCTGTGAGATCATAGTTGCCACGAATATCTTTGAGGTTCTTGTGGTTGATGGCATTTTTGTTGCCCTGTACCCAATTTTCATAAAGGGCGGTCTCTTTATCAAAAATGTCGCCTGAGGTAATCAAGAAATTTGCCTGACTACCAATTTTTAAGGATCCTATGCTATTTGATTTTCCGAGAATGGAAGCGGGAGCCGTAGTCAAAGCTTCTAAGGCCTTTGTTTTTGGGAGTCCGTGTTTTGGCTTTCATCAATTTCCCCTTGAATTTTGAGACCGATTTCAAATCGTACAAGGTAAATGAAAACGGAACGCCGTTTTCTGCCAAAACCTTTGGAGTTTGAAGGCGCTTGATTCCAACGTCGCATATCTTTCAAAGAAACATAATCAGCCTGAAAGGGATTGGAAACATCATAGGCGTCGGGAAAATTCAGTGGTAGAATAAACTTGGCGTTTGTATCTTTTATATCCCCAATGTTCTCGTATTCGTTTCCACCATCTAAAATTGCATATTGTATGCCGTTGGCATCCCCGATTTTTTCTGCTCTAAGCGCATTGCCTTTATCTTTGGCCTCAAATATTTGCGCAAGCCCCTTGTTCTTTAATAAGGCTTCTAAAGAGAGATCTTTGGTATTTTTCCCCATACCTTCGTTAAAATTTATCGCCGTAGCTAAGGCTATGCCGAAAAATTTTGCCCCTGCCTACCGGCAGGCAGGTTGGTATGAGAAAAAACCCCTGCCTAGATTCTCCCGAATTTCCATTTGGCAGGAGTATACATACCAGTTGGCATCAGCATACATTTGTCGCAGTAAGGCCATGGACCCCATTAAGGAGGTTGGGTAGGCTTGTTTTTTAATGATACTTTTTGAAAACGAGAAATATTGAGACGAACGATCGTCCAATATCCTATTGGCATCACTACCCTGTCCGTTTAACGCAATGAGCACTCCGGCACCTCTGGCGATTCCGTCTTGAACGTGCGAGTTGACCACGCCAAAACCGATATCACGCAATTCTTTGGCTTTTTTATCGTCGCATTTGAATTTTGTAACGGCATCGTTCTCGGGCATGATATGGTCGTTCCAATAAAAACCTTCCCTTGAGGTATTGTATTGTGCTGCCCTACCACCACCTTTAGGTTTTTTAGGCCGTTCTGCCCCGAACTTGGAGTATACATCTATGAAAGGAAGGATAAATAGATCGCCCCGTTAAATCAACTACCACCGAATTCTCGGGCATGGTTACCGTTTTACCGACCTGTACTACTTTTCCATTCTGAATAAGCAGTGTTCAGCCCTCAACCACCTGCGTTGGCGTACTGTATATTTTGGCATTTGTAAAGGCAGTATAGTTATTGTTTTTTGATTTTACACCGTCATTTTCAGGAAAATAATCTTGTGCAAATAACGTACTGCTGCACCATAGAACAGTGAGCACGAGAAATCTCATTCTCATACCAGTGTAGTTAGTTAGTCATTCTGAAAATAAGATAAGTAGAGCAAATTGTAGGTATTCTTGGGCTTTTTTAACATAAAAAAGTTCAAGCTCAAACCCAAATTCAAACTCAAAAAAAAACTCATAACTGCTTGCCGTATGCATAGCATATTCACAACAAGGTGCAATTGAGTTTGAAT
The DNA here is from genome assembly GCA_024278565.1 of Bacteroidota bacterium. GTDB lineage: Bacteria > Bacteroidota > Bacteroidia > Flavobacteriales > Flavobacteriaceae > Maribacter_C. Next base: position 3,631 of record JAJRSY010000019.1, on the reverse strand, counting down.
TTGGGTTTGCGCTTTACAAAGGATACCTTTCATGATACCCCACCAACAAATTCACCACCTTGCTATAACTCTTGATACCATCTTCTTGATTGTTGGCTTTTAAAAAAGTACTGAATACAGATTTAAAAATGGGCTCAAACGGATTCTCATATGCATCATGAAAATCTTGTAATTCTTGGTAATTTTTTTTGGTACCTTCGTTCAATTTGGCAAAGATCTGTTCAAAGGCCTTTTCATCGGTACGGTGAACGGCGTTTAAACAATAGCTCAGGGCATAGGCATTGGCAGAATATTTAAAATAGATGTCCTCATTTTTTAAGGTGACTAAATAACCTATAAGGTTGGTCTCGTTTTCTGCCGAATAGCCCACCTGGTGCCCGATCTCATGTGCGCTGATGATCGGGAATCGGAACAGCGGCGTTTTTCGGTTGACCTGCGCTTCGTTGGTAAACGGATTCAAATACCCGCCTATACCCATGTAACTGGAGAGTATACTGAACATAGATTTTTTAATGTTCGGGTTCTGGTATTCAAGAAACGGCATTCGTTCATCAACTGAACCATAACCTGCTATGGTTTTTTCAATGATTTCTTTTCTTGTGTAGGGCAGTTGTACCAAAGCCGAACTATCGGCGGTTACCTGAAACTGAAGTTCGTTGGTCTTAATCACCAATTGTTCGGTCAGGCTTTTTATTTCCTCAAAAGTGGCCTTGTCCTTTATGGCCAATGTCTCTGAAAGTGGTATACGGTAGTAGTTAAGTCCCCAAACGACATGAAATGTAAAATAAAAGACGGAGAACACCATAAGGGCATCCCGTAAAAACTTGAGTTTGTTCGTTTTGATCCTGTTCCAATTCTTGAAAAGGTAGCGTATGGCCAATAGAAAAATTGCAGTATAGATGATTTCACCTACCGAAAAGGGAATCCATCCAAAAAGAGTTCTGAAAAATTTAGCGATAATGGGGTACAGACCCTTACTATAATAATTTTCGACCCAATCAGGATGGCCACCCAACCATTTCACCAAAATGATCTGTGGAATGATACTTAGGGCAATACCGTTTCGTAGTTTGTTTTTCAATGATTCTTCTTTGCGGTTATTTCAAAAATACAATTTAAGGATTACTTTTTGTACCCTGAGCGTAGCCGATGGGTAGCTTGTTTTTCAATGATTCTTCTTTGAGATTGAATTATTAAATTCTTTAGTTATTGATTTTGTGCCCTGAGCGTAGCCGAAGGGTAGTTTATTTTTCAATTGTTTTTTGTTTTACCTCTCCCTGCCTGTGCCGGCAGGCGGGCTTCGGAGCGATCGGAATTACTTTTTCGCCCCCGACGGTTCGGAGTCGGGTGAGGACAATACAAAGCTTCATTTATGTTCTAGACAGCAAAATCAACCAATTATCTACCATACCAAGTTTAAGCGATGTATTTTTGAAAAAACTACAACAATGAACGAAGCCATACGAGAATTACAGCCCAAAGCCGTTTGGAACAATTTTGCTGATTTAAATGCCGTGCCACGCCCATCTAAAAAAGAGGAACGTGTCATTCAGTTTATGTTGGATTTTGGAAAATCACTCAGGTTAGAGACTTTTTCAGATGCAGTTGGTAACGTCATAGTAAGAAAACCGGCCAGCTTTGGAATGGAAAATCGAAAATGCATAACCCTGCAATCGCATCTCGATATGGTACACCAAAAGAACAACGATACCATTTTTGATTTTGACAGACAGGGAATTGAAATGGTGGTTGAAGGCGATTGGGTGAAGGCCAAAGGTACCACCTTGGGAGCTGATAATGGTTTGGGTGTTGCCGCCATTATGGCTTTGTTGGAAAGCACCGATATTCCCCACCCACCCTTAGAAGCTTTGTTCACCATTGATGAGGAAACGGGCATGACAGGAGCAATGGGCCTCGAAGCGGGAATTTTAAAGGGAGAAATACTTTTGAACTTGGACACCGAGGAAGACGATGAATTAGATATTGGCTGTGCAGGAGGCGTTGACGTTACCGCTTCTTGTAACTACAACGAAGAACCTGTGCCAGAGGGAAGCAAGGCCTATACCATTACGGTCAAGGGTTTGAACGGTGGACATAGCGGAATAGAGATTCATAAAGGTTTGGGCAACTCGAACAAGATCATGAACCGCTTGTTGTATCATTCTTTTAACGATCATCAAATCAAGATTTCAATGATCGATGGGGGAAGCCTGAGAAATGCCATTCCAAGAGAGAGTAATGCGATTGTCGTAGTTGATAGTAAGCAGGCCAATGCCTTTGAGAAAAATTTTAATACGCTGGCAAATACCATTAAAATCGAACTTGCTTTTATAGAACCCAACCTGACCTTTGCTTTAAAAGCGTGCAACGAGCTACCAGAAAAAGTAATGGGTTCTGACGCACAAGACAAATTGTTGAAAGGAATCTATGCTGCCCACAACGGGGTATATACGATGAGCGCATCGATTCCTGATTTGGTCGAAACATCGAACAATGTCGCTAGGGTAGAGGTGAAGGATGGAAAAGTACAAATAGGTTGCCTAACACGATCTTCTGTAAATTCGACTAAAATGGATTTGGCAACTGCCTTAAAATCAACTTTTGAGCTTGCCGGCTGTAAGGTGGTTTTTGATGGGGAGTATCCTGGTTGGAATCCGAATCCGAATTCTACCATACTTGAGGTTCTGAAAGAAAAATATGAACAGCTGTTCAATGAAAAGCCCAAAGTAGCGGCCTGTCATGCAGGGCTTGAATGCGGAATTTTAGGCCAAAATTACCCCGATATGGATATGATTAGCTTTGGCCCCACCATTCTCGGTGCCCATTCGCCCGATGAACGGGTCAGTATTTCATCGGTACAGAAATTTTGGCGGTTTTTGTTAGTTATTTTAGAAGATAGCCCGAGGGTGTGAGGTATGTTTTAGAGAAGTGACAAGAAAGTTTTATAGCTAAAATTACTTAGACTTTTGAAGTGAAAATGCCTAACCGTTTTTAACGGTTAAGAAACGGTTATTGTTTTACTACATAGAGTAATCACTAAATTTGTACGCATATATGTGGGTATATAGTTACTGGTAACTATATTTCTTATATTTGGTGTATATAGTTACTGGTAACTATATACCTACGTTGCCAGTAATTTAAGAAACTGTGTGAGAAATCAGGAAAATTATACTCTTTAATGAAAAATACGCAATGACTAAAAATATTTTCATCCTACTATTTTCGATTTTATCGACAACAATACTTGCTCAAGAAAAGTTAAAATCGACTGATATTTCCGAATTTGCCTACACATTTGAAATTAATAATGGCAATATTGTAGGTATAGGAGCAAAAATATTGGAAAATAAAATATCTGAAAGTCAATTTTTATTATTAGGTGAACAGCATTATTCACCTGAAATTTCTGAATTTACAAATGCAATACTTCCAAAAATAAAACATTCTAATTTTAAGTATTTTGCAGTAGAAATTGGACCAAACAGTACTAAAAAAATGATTACTGTAATTATAGTCGGAGCTGGGCACCGCGCACTCACTTACGCATCTTATGCACAGCATTGCCCTGAAAAAATGAAAATAGTTGGTGTTCAACCAGTCAAAGTATCAAGTTTTGGCGGTCTTCATT
>JAJRSY010000294.1 GCA_024278565.1 Bacteroidota bacterium | reverse complement strand
TTCAGCAAGTTTCTGATGCGCACTCTACTGAAGATGAGATTGATTTATCGGAGTTATGGCAAAGCTTAATGAGGCGTAAAGCGTTAATCATGAGTTTAACCACTTTAGTGACTTTTGTGGCGATTATGGTTTCGATGAGTTTGACACCAAAGTATGAATCGACGGTTTTAATTGCGCCTGTTTCATCTGAGGGGGGGGGGAATAATCTACTGGCTAAATATGGCGGCTTAGCCAGTATGGCAGGGATTTCACTCCCAGGTGGGTCTGATGGAATTTCTCAAACACAAGAGGCACAGGCGATTTTAAAATCATATCGATTTTTGTCTGAATATATTAAAGAAACGTCATTAAAGCAGGTGTTGTTTCATGAACGTTGGGATGGGGATAAGCAACATTGGAATCCTAAAAAAGAGGGCATGATTGCGAGGCTTAAAACCAGCTTGATAGGGCAACAAGACAATAAGCTGGCTCTAACGTATGAGGGACAGGAGGTTTTATCTGAAGGTGAGCCGAGTATGATGGAATCGGTCAATTTATTTAAACAAATTCTCTCTATTTCTGAGGAAGGAAAAACGGGGTTAATGCGTTTAAAAATTTCTTGGGAAGATCCCGTTCAGGCAATGGTTTGGGCAAATGAGTTAGTGCAACGAGTGGATGATGAACTGCGCCAAGAAGCCATTGTAGAATCAAAAGACATTATGATTTATATCCAGGATAAGCTCCCCAGCATTGAACTGCAAGATTTACGAATGATTGCGTTAAAGATGGTGGAAGAACAGGTGAAAAAAATAACGTTTGCAGAGGTGAATAAAGAGTATGTCTTTAAAGTCATTGACCCTGCGATTGTGGCAGAAAAACCCGTAAGCCCTAAAAAAGGGTTAATTGTTGCAGTGGGATTTGTTTTGGGGTTAATGCTCTCTATTTTTATTGCGTTAGTTTTAAATTGGCGAGAAAAAATGCAAAAACCGATAAAATAGTTCGTATTTTAGAGTATTGGTATTTACTTTTTAATCAAATACAACGATAATCAAACAAGTACAAAATAAAACCTAACACTTTGTTAAATAAGGAATAGATATGAAAAATATAATGAAATTAGCGCTAACATCAGTATTTGCTGCCGCAATGGCCGTTTCAATGAGTGCTCAGGCAAACCCAGGAGCTGCTGGTGCAGGAGCGGCAGGCGGTGGTGCAGGAGCCGCCGCTGGTGGCGCGGCAGTTGCAGGCGGTGCAGCGGCGGGTGTTGCAGCGGTCACAATTTCTACGGTGGTGGTTGCTGCTACGGTTTCAAGTGCGGTTGCTGCTGCGGATGATAATGGCACAACGGGTACAACGGGTACAACAAACTAGTCAAATAGTTTGTTTGGCACTCTTTAAACCGCTTTTTAGCGGTTTTTTTATGTTTTTAAATTGGATTAATACTTGAATATAAGATGAAGAATCATTTGTTTAGAGTACTCTTTTTATCCTTGATTTTTTTAGTTGGTTGTTCAACCAATCGCGAAGAAAGTTTTATTTCAGCGCAAAATAGCCAGTCTTATTTAGGGTTATTAAAAGATAATGAACTTTCAAAAGAGCAAGTGGCTCAGTTGCCTTATTCTGTGTTGCAGGTTGTATTGAATGATGGGCATAAAATTTTAATGCCTTTAGGGTATTTAGAAGGTAATCAACAACAGTGGTTCAGTACAGACCTATTTTCATTTACAACGCGGGGAGGGCGAATTAGTCAAATTTATAATACAGATGAAGAAATTTCTAACATTGAACGGATTGATTTTTATAAAAATGTAAACTTGCAAACGATGAAGCCAAAACAGTCTTTTAATTTTATTGCTGAAATGGATTTTTTAACGCAAAAGCGTTTTGGGGTAAAAGCGTTTTTAAAGGTAGCAGTTAAAGATATGGAGGAAAGAGTGCTTTGGGGAACCCCTGTCTCTTTATTGAGAGTTGAGGAGAAGGTGTTTATTCCATCTATGAATTTTGAGTTTACCAATCTGTATTGGAAAGACCCTAAAACCCATTTTATTTGGGAATCAGTTCAAAAATGGGGGCCGAATTCATTAAAAATTCATTATAAAGTACTAAAACCTTGGATAGAGGTTGCCACCCCATGAGGATTAAAATGTATCGTCCTTTGGCTTTATTATGCTTATGTATCTTTATTGCTCCCGTCAATGCTTTTTCTCAAGTTGAAGCGGACTATTCAGGGTGTGTTACGAGCGAAAAAAACATCTTTTCTCCCCCCCCCTCCTTGTTACAACTACTTAAGTCAGCTACAGTGAAACCTTGTGCTTATAAATTTGCAACGGCATTAACGCAGTCGCATCTGATTTCGATTCAACAAGAGCAAAAAGAGCGTTTATTAAAGAGTATTCAGCAACTCTATTTGAACTCAAGTTCAGAGCCGATTAAACAGTATTTGTTTTCATTAAAGTCTTTGATACAAAAGCAGCCCGTGACAGGACGTGTGCTGGGGTTAGAATTGAATTCGACGCGAGTGGAGATTATTCCTTTAAAAAATCGAGTATTTTCACGCGATTTAAAGATTTATTTTCCTAAAAAATTAAAATCAATCTTTTTTTTAGGAGCTCAAAAGCAGACGATGTTGTATCGTCCAGTTTTAACGGTTGATGATTATTTAATGAAAAACCCTCTATTCGATTTTTTTGAGAAGGGCTATGTTTCTGTTATTCAGGCAAATGGAGAGGTTGAAACGATAAAAGTGGGGTATTGGAATCATCAAAGTCACTATGTATCTCCAGGCGGCTGGATTATAGGTCGACTTGATTCGGATGAGATTGAAAACATTGCGCCCTCCTTTAATGAAGACCTTACCCACTGGCTTGCAACACAGGTACTGCCATAATGCGTTTAATTCAAGTTTCGTTATGTGTTGTGTGTTGGGCTGTTTTGAGTGTTGCAAAGGCGGAATCGTTAAGCACGACTCAAACTTTTTCAGGAGGCGTGGGTTTGGTTGAAATGCCTTCAGCAAGAATGGTGCAGGAGGGAAGTTTTGGTATTCATCTAACACAATCTTCACCTTACAGCCGCTATGTGGTGTTTGCTCAGCCTTTTCCTTGGTTAGAAGTACTGTTTAAATACACAGATATTGATAACCGTATTTATGGCATTAGTGACCAAAGCTATAAAGACAAGTCAACTGATGTAAAAGTACGCTTAAAAGAGGAGTCTTATTATTGGCCTTCTGTCTCCTTGGGTATACGAGATATTGGTGGGACGGGTTTTTTTGCCAGTGAATATATTGTGGCTTCAAAGCAAGTAGGGCATTTTGATTTTACATTAGGTATGGGTTGGGGATATTTAAGCAGTCAAGCGCACTTTTCAAACCTTTTATGCAGTGCGAAGGACAGTTTTTGCAGACGAGACAGTGTTACTGGCGAGGGTGGCACATTTAATTTCAGTAATTTTTTCTCAGGCAACAATGTCGCTTTATTTGGGGGGGTAGAGTATCACTCTGAAAAGTGGCCTGTTATCTGGAAATTAGAATACGATGCCAATAATTATCAGAATGAGCCTCAAAATAATAACTTAGAGCAAAAAACCCCCTTTAATCTTGGTGTACTGTACCAATATAAGAATATGATTGATCTGCAACTAGGGTTTGTGCGTGGAACCACGTTTTCTTTGGGATTGACGTTTAAAACAAACTTTAAAAAAGAGAGCGTGGTTAAGTATTTAGACCCTAAGCCCGTTGTGGTAAATTCTTCCCCCCTTTCTACGGAAGAAAACAAAGAGGTTGATTGGCAAGCGTTAGACAAAAACATTCAAACAAAAGCGGGTTTTCAAATTGATAAAGTGTATCAACGTTCTGATGAAGTCATTATTAAAGGGCGTCAAACACACTACATTCAAACAGCAAAAGGGATTGGTCGAGCATCTCGTTTACTAACCAATAAGATGCCGAAAGAGATAAAAAAATTCACTTTTGTTGAAGCTTATAATGGGGTTGATGTTTCTGCCGTCACGATTGATCGTTTAAGGTTTGATAAATCTGCAAGATTAGAAACGCCTCAGAATAATATTTTGTCTTCAGCTCAGTTTTTCGCTAATAAATCAATAAATCAGAATGCGCCAGTTTTTATTAAAGAAAAAAAATCATTGGAATATAACATTTCTCCAGGCTTATCGGCAAGTTACGGCGGGCCTGATGCTGCGATGCTGTACCAAATAAATATCAATACTGATGCGCGTTACTACCTTAGAGATAATACATGGATTTCTGGAGGACTGGAGCTTGGGCTGATTGATAATTATGACTTGTTTAATTATACCGCTCCATCAAATTTGCCCAGAGTGAGAACCAATATTAAAGAGTATTTAAAGACCTCTCGATTACGTTTAAATAACCTTCAGGTTTTAAATTTAGAATCACTAGGCGATGATTTTTTCTATATGGGTTACCTTGGATATTTAGAAACAATGTACGGTGGTGTTGGTGGAGAGGTGTTATATCGTCCTTTTGGAAAGCGTTGGGCTTTGGGGTTGGATCTAAACTATGTAAAACAAAGAGACTTTGACCAACGTTTTTCTTTTAGAGATTACACCGTGTTGACGGGGAATTTAACTGGATACTATGAAACTCAAAGCCGACTTGGATTTAAAGTGAGTGCAGGACAGTATTTAGCCAAAGATCGAGGCGTAACGATTGATATTAGCCGTAAGTTTAAAAATAATGCTCAGATGGGATTTTGGGCAACCAAAACCAATGTCTCTTCTGAAGAGTTTGGAGAGGGCAGTTTTGATAAGGGGTTTTATTTATCGATTCCATTTAATGCGTTTACATTTAAATCGACAACCGATATGGCAAGGTTAAATTGGCAATTTTTAACTCGGGATGGGGGGCAAAAATTAAACCGAAATTATGAGCTGTATGATTTAACAAATTCCCGACGGTTAGATGCACTAAAAAGTTCGTTTGAAGAAGTTTTACGTTAGCCTTATTGTTTATGTTTTGTAATTAAAAACTCTGTGATACGCTTTATTTCGCATCATGATGTTTATTCTGCTATTATAAATTTACACTAAATTAGTGTGTGATTTTCTTAAAAATGGAGAATAAGATATGTTTTTGAAATATTTATCAATATTTGCGTTTTTGTTTATGAGTTCTTCAGTGTTTGCTGCGCCTGTTAATGTAAATAAGGCCTCGGTAGATGAGATTTCTGCTGCATTAAGTGGCATTGGCCCAGCGAAAGCTGAGGCGATTTCAAAGCACTGTAAAAAAGTGAAGTGTAAAAAACCTGAGGACTTGTTGGCCGTGAAGGGCATTGGTGAAAAAACGTTGAAAAAAATTGAGAAGGATCTGAAGTTTAAAGGCAAGTAACGCCGCTTAATTTTGATGTTAATTAAGACCCAAATCTACACTTAGAAACACGGATGCTGC
>JAJRSY010000293.1 GCA_024278565.1 Bacteroidota bacterium | reverse complement strand
TGCTCAAAGATTGATCGGGCAACAAACTGGCAAAAGTCGGCTTCTCTTCATCATCTACGGTGCCCACTTGGACCATTGGCCCAAACCTGCCCAAGCGCACCAAGACCCGTTTGCCAGATTTGGGGTGTTTTCCTAAAATTCGTTCGCCACTTGCACGATCCGCATTCGCTTCAACATCGAGCACATTTGGGTGAAAATCTTTGTAAAAATTCGACATCACCTTCTGCCAGTCTTCTTTGCCCTCGGCAATTTCATCAAAGTCTTCTTCAACTTTGGCAGTGAAATTATAATCTAAAATAGTGGCGAAATTGCTCACCAAAAAATCATTGACGATCATACCTATATCGGTAGGTACCAATTTTCCTTTTTCTGAACCGATGGTCTCTGTCAGGTTCTTTTCGTTCAAGGCCTCTGCCTCTAACACCAATTGAACGTATTTGCGCTCAACACCCTCAACGGTTCCTTTTTCAACATAACCCCTGTTCTGAATGGTGGATATTGTGGGGGCATAGGTTGACGGTCTACCTATACCCAGTTCTTCCAATTTCTTTACCAATGATGCTTCCGTAAAACGGTATGGTGGTCTTGAAAAACGTTCGGTAGCGGTAATGTAATTGTTCTGCAATGCCTCACCCACCTTCATGGCCGGAAGCATTCCTTCTTGTTCTTCTGACCCATCTTCTTCATCCAAACCTTCCATATAGACTTTAAGGAAGCCATCGAATTTTATGACCTCACCGTTGGCTGTGAACGCTTCAGAATGTACATTGCACTTTATTTTCACGTTGGTACGTTCTAACTGTGCATCGCTCATCTGTGACGCTATGGTTCTTTTCCATATAAGTTCGTACAGTTTTGACTGATCACGCTCCAAAGAGGGTGACTGTCGTGTCATATCAGTGGGGCGAATTGCCTCGTGCGCTTCTTGGGCCCCTTTTGATTTACCCTTGAAATTCCTGACCGTACTATATTCCTTTCCATAATTTCCTATGATGGTATCTTTGACGGCGTTGATCGCCTCACCAGAAAGGTTGACACTATCAGTCCTCATATAGGTAATCATACCTGCCTCGTACAAACGTTGGGCCACTTGCATGGTTCTACCTACGGAAAAATACAATTTTCTCGATGCCTCTTGTTGTAGGGTTGAGGTGGTAAAAGGCGCCGATGGTGATTTCTTTGCAGGCTTCTTATCTAGATTCCCTACCGAGAAATTGGCTCCCATATTCTGTTTTAAAAAAGCTTCTGCCTGCTCTTTAGATTTGAATGTCTTGTTCAGCTTGGCGGTAAAATTATTTCCTTCGACCGTTTTGAACTGGGCAGCTATCTTAAAAGATGCCTCGGCCGCAAACCCCTTAATATCTCTTTCTCGTTCTACTATCAAACGAACAGCAACTGATTGTACCCTACCTGCAGACAGGCCCGGTTTTATCTTTTTCCATAAAACAGGCGATAATTGATAACCCACCAATCGATCCAACACTCTTCTTGCCTGTTGGGCATTTACCAAATTATAGTTTATTTCCCTTGGGTTTTCAATGGCCTTCTGAATCGCCGACTTGGTAATCGAGTTGAAAACAATACGTTTGGTCTTGCTTTTATCTAAACCAAGTGTTTCGTACAAATGCCAAGAAATGGCCTCACCCTCTCGATCCTCATCACTAGCCAACCAAATCGTATCTGCTTTTTTTGCGAGTTCCTTCAATTTTTTGACCAAAGCCTTTTTATCGGCATCAACTATGTACTTTGGCTTGAAATTGTTATCGACATCCACACCCAGTTCTTTTGAGGGTAAATCGGCGATATGACCAAAACTGGACGCTACCTTAAAATCTTTTCCCAAAAACTTCTCTATGGTCTTGGCCTTTGCGGGCGACTCTACTATTACTAAATTCTTAGCCATTCATTGGATTTTTTCAGCAACAAAAGTAGTTGAATTTTTTAATTTAACGCTATACCTTATATATATGTATAAAAAATCTGTGCGGTCTGGTTAAAGACACTAGACCGCTACGCTACTAGATATAAGACGCAAGACTAAACCTGCCAACAGGCAGGCAGGTTGTAACTGTTTGAAAATCAATAGTTCTACTAGCTGACTTCTTAGCTATCTCTCAAGTTCTATAAAGTTGCAAAAGCAAGGTGTCAAGTTTCGATTCAAAATTAATGTTAATGATTATAGGTATTGCCAAAACTTTTAAAAAAGTTTACCGGACAACAATAATTTAAAATCAATAGTTCTACTAGGTGATTTCTTAGCCTTTTCTCAAGGTTATATAAAGCCTTAAAAGCAAGGTATGTCTTTTCTGAAAACGCTCAATCCTTTATCATATATAGTATCAAAGCACATTGTTTCAGACAACAGCAAAAATATACTTTGATTTCAGAGGATACAAAGTGTATTTAATTTAGAATATCTCATAAACCAAACCAAACATAAAGTTAGCTTTTGGCATCTGCACCAAATTGGTTTCAGTATATTCTTCACTAAGAATATTGTTCGCATTGGCAGAGAGTTCCAATTTATTGAAAGTAGTCCGGAGTTTTGCATCAACCACGGTATAGGTTTCACCATTCGTTCTTTCAACAAATCTATAACTGATGCTTTGATCCAGAAACGATACGAACTTTGTATGGATGCTTGCATTAAATTGATGGTTTATACTATTCAAAGAATATCGCGTAAAGGCTACATTTACATCTTTAATAGTGTCATCTATAAAACTATAGCCCATTTGCAATCTTTGGCCAAACCCACCTACTTTAAATGTATACCCTAAAGAGGTCTCAAAACCTTTGGTGTTGACCTCGCTGAAATTTCTGGTTTCCCATTTATCGGCTTCATCTTCTTTGGTCCAATCGATCAAGTCATTTGAATCTCTATTGAACAAGGCTATATCAAATTGCAAATCAGAAGCAATGTACCTCATACCTATTTCTTGCGACAAAGCCGATTCTGGTTTCAAATCGGCATTGCCCATTGTGGTCGGGCCAACATAATAGAGGTCGGTATAGGTAGGCACTCGATAGGTATACCCTATATTTCCGTACAACTTTACCTTGTCGGAAACGGCAAAACCAACATCCAACCCAGGAAATGTCCTAGTGCCAAAATCAGAATAATGACTTATTGCTACCCCTGGTGTAATATCCAATCGCCCTCCCACTTCAAAACGGTGTTCTAAAAAGGTGCTGACAATGGTTCTTTCACGATGCCCTAGATTGTTACTTACCAAAAACACTTTGTTCATATCGATACCAAAACCTGTTTTCCCCAATTTGGAACTGAGCACCATGTTGGTTTCAACTGCCAATTTATTGGAAATATGAAAATTTCTGAAAAAAGCAGGGTCATGTCTTAAAAACAAATACATGTCTTGGTTCCTTCTCCAATACACCCTGGGTTTGATCTCCAGGTTTTTAAACTTGTAGCTCGTGGACAAAGCCAAGACACTGGTCTGGGTCTCTTCGTATTGGTCTATAAAATCAGGACTTGCATAAAAGCCATTTGCACCAAATTTACGTTCGTTGAACGTAGCCAACAATTGGTATTTTTTCAGGTCTGTTTTTAAAAACAAAGAGGTGTTGTCAAAATCGGTATTAAACCTGTACCCATCAGATTTTTGTTTTTGAAGGTGTATTTGAAAGCCCCCACCATCAAATGCCTCGGTATACCCAATGGCACCTTTAAAATTTTCATAAGAACCGTAACCAATACTGGCTACCAGCCTATCTTTATCAGCCTTTTTCGTTACTATATTGACAGCTCCAGCAAAGGCATTTTGTCCGAACACCCTCGCCGCGGGGCCTTTGACCACCTCTATTCGTTCAATGTTCTCCAATGATAAGATTGCATTCATGGTATGGTGGCCGGTCTGGGCATCATCCAATCTAATTCCGTCTATCAACAACAGGGTTTGGTCAAAACTGCCACCACGTATATATAGGTCAGATTGAGTACCGTCAACACCACGCCGCCTAACATCGACTCCGGCAACTTGTTGTAGAACATCGGTTACAGTTCGCGCAGTGGAATTTTTGATCTCACTAGCTGTAATTACGGTAATTGTTTTCGATATCTCAAATAACGGCACTGCTATTCTATTGGTCGATATCAATACCTCGTCTAGTTTCAGGGTGTCATTTTGCGAATGACAAACAATACCTAAAAATAAAAATACAACAAGAATCCCCCATTTTTTTACCACCATCTTCATACTGTGATTTTTTGCAAATATATGCAAAGTAGCACTCCGTTTTCAAGATGAATGGCGAATATCGACCTTCTGGCCTGAATGCCTTGGTCGGGCAGGTTGCACCAGTTATGACGTTGTTCTTTAACAGCTTGGCACTGCTCCATGCAGGTGGCTAACCAATGGATCTTCAATGTATCATTCTGGGGTTAAGCCCCTTGCCTTTACCCGCCCGCCTAGCCGGCAGGTGGGGGCGACGGCTTTTGTTTTTTTGCTATTCGCCGTACGCTCTACGGCGTGCGTAAAAAAATGCGCAAAGCGATGGGCGATAACGTAAAATTCTTTAACCGACTTACTTGAGTCGGAATTAAACCTATCGGTCTTTAGCCGATAGGTAGTTTAGTTAGTTGTAGTAACATCACAGTTTTTTACACATACAATATCAACGAACTTGCAAGAATCCATAATTGTAAAATTAGTATCCGCTATGTAGGACGCATCAAAACCTTTAAGGATACCTTCTAGATCAAGTGTCAATTCTATTACTTCTTTTTCTTCCTGATCGGTACAATTTTTTGAAATGGGATGTATATAAAAGTGGCCTTGCATGGGAAAAGACTCCATAATGGTGCCGTTCCATACAATTTCAAATTCCACATCACAATTTTTGGGTTTCGCAATATCTATGACCATACTGTTTCCTTGCCTTTTTACTTTTACAATTTCTATTTCTATTTGACAAAGAGTGCTATCTCCCCTTAAATCTTCAAGATTCGTGTATTTCTCTTTATCGGCGTAGAAAGTGTAGTCTCCTTTAGAGACTTTATAGTTGCTCCCCTTTAAATCCGGATCACCGTTCGAAGAGTCTGAACTTTCACAGCTTGTTAACGCAATCAGTAATATACTGACAAGAGCCAACATAATAGTACGTGGTAATTTAAATGTGATTTTTTTCATAGCTTTTATTTTTTGTTTCTCCCTATACGTACGTTCAAGCACAAACGCTACAGTTCTGGTCAAAATACTTTATGTATACTCCTATTCACTAAAAATGAGTCTTAATGCTATCCCTGCGGTAGGAACTTTCAAATTGTCAACTGTCAATGATTTTAAAGGATATTTATAAAAAGGCTGTATCTCATACTTTAAACGATCCGATAATTTTGCCCTATACCCTATGGATAAATTAATTGCACCCAAAGGTAGGAATTTGCCCGTTTTCTCTTTGGATGATTCAGTCGTAATCACCGACTCCGTAATCGTGGTTACTTCAACATTCCCTTCTATTTCCTGAAAGACCTCGATTTCGCGGGTAGCGGTAGTTTTCATTTCTTGGTTCTCTTTTAAAGTAATATAAGAAGATACCCCTGCCATTACAAATAAATTTTCCTTTTTATTGGGGATCGTGTAAACAATGTTCAAAGGAATATCAATATTTAATTGATTTGTCTCCAAATTCGTTGTTCTACTTCCCGATCCACCTTCGGTCAATACCAGTAAATCTTCATTTGAGGCATTTAGAACATTGAAAATAGCACCGGTATCAATAGAAAATTTAGAAGACACAATGGGTATGTTGATCAATACGCCCGCTCCTATATTTGAGGATGCCATGGACTGGGTGTTTGATCTGTCAGTTCCAAAACTAGGAGAAACTAGGAGGCCAATGAGAAGCTTAGAATTCTTTTTGCCCACTAATTTGGATTCATCTTCATCCTCATCAACAGATTTAAGCTCATTTGTAATGGTCAATAAATCTAATTTTCTTTCAGAGATTGAATCTGTTGACACCAACAATTGATTCTTTTTGTTTTGTAATGTACTGGCAGAATCCATCACCTGCTTTTCTTTAGGGGCAATGCCCGCTAATTTAGTTCTAGGCAATGAATCATATTTTACAGCATCGTATATCAAGGGCTTGTTTGGGCTTTTTTCGGGTTCAATTGGGCTCTTGGTCTTAGTTACCGTTATAGACTTTTTTTCGATTTTCCCTATCTCTAGGTTTTTCAGTGAATCTTTCAAAACATTTTCCAATGATGGGATTTTAGAAAAGGGAGCCTCCTTATCCAGTATTTGGTTCTTATTTTTTATTTGAGGTGTTATATTTTTTTTAGATAGAAGTATGCTCATGGTCATTATCAATGCAATAGATGATGCGATCCCCGTTAGGTACCAATAGACAACCCATTTTCTTTTTTTCTTTTTCCTGGCTAAAAAAACCTCCCATGCCCCATCCTCATACCGCTCTGTATGATCGAACAGTTCTGTTTTTATTTTTTTCGCTAAATTTTCGTCAAATCGACTTTTCACTTCTTTCAATTAAAATGTTTTTTCACCAATTCCCTAAGCTTTATTTTTGCCCTCATAAGATATGTTCTGGACGAGCTTTCTTGAATACCAACAAGTTTTACGATCTCTTTATGGCTATATCCTTCAATTTCATATAGATTAAAAACAACTTTCAACATTTCAGGTAATTCACCAATAAGTCGGTATATATCATCTATCGTGAGTTGGTCTATTATTGCAATGGTAGGAATGTCCGAAACGTGCTCTGAAACGTCTAAATGGTAAAAATGCTTTTTATCCCTTCTATACCAATCAATGGCCGTATTGATGGTAATTCTTCTGATCCAACTTTTAAGGGGTTGTTTGCCATTGAACCTATCAATAGAGCTAAAGATTTTCATGAAAGAGTCATGGGTGATTTCTTGAGCTATGTCACGACATGTACAATATGATAAACTAACGGCCATAATATACCCGTAATACCATTTGTATAGGGTCTCCTGGTGTTTTTCTGATTCTATTGCGCAGCCAGCAATTATTTTTTTCTCCTCTTCTTCAGAGTATGTCTTCAAATTAGATTAGTATTTATGCACACAATAATCTTAGGTGCTAATGGTTTTTCCGAAAAAAGTTGAACAGCAAGTCATTTCATGCTTTTTAAATAGCTGTGTTTTTCCCAGTACGTAAAATTATGTGCAAACGCTACAATTTTGGCAAGAAAAAACATAAGGCCTTAGGGGGCGGCAGATACAGATCTAAAGGAGGCAGGGCCATAGAGGTATCAAGCGGGAAAAATCTTATTTTCAGTTTTATGAAAACCATCCGTTTTCAAACTTTCCTCTTGACCTCGAGGTAGAACCTCGAGGAATTCTTAAGATTAAAAGCCTGTTTTGAAATTATTCTTTTAAAATTGTTGAAGATGGTCTTCACCACTGACAATTGGGCGAAGGCCATCCTTGAAACGGTAGATCTTTCATAATCGTTGCTAGGATCTGTTAGCACGCCCTAATTCAATTGCAAAGTGCTCATCAACTTGATGTCGTTCTCCAAATATTCATATTGATAAAGAACGTCTTCGCCCACAAGTAACAGATTTTCTTCCATAGGTATCACATCAAATGTATTGATGTCTTTAAAATGGTTAAGCTCAACTAGATTCACAACATCGGTTTTATCGTAAACCCTAAGGCCTGATTCGCCATCACAAATAAAAAGCTTTTCTTCTTTAATACCCAGGCCATAAGGCCCATCTAGGGGGTAGCTTATTTTTAGGGTCGGATTTGAAATATCAGATATATCAACAATGTACAATCCGCTCTCGGTGGCACCGCACCCATTGCCTCCACGTAAGGTGACATAGGCATAGTCACCATCGACCACAACGGGGTCACAGGCGGTACCATGTTGAAATTCAGACACAAAGGTAGGAACGGCAGGTGTGGAGATGTCGTAAATGTACATACCCTGCATACTGCCCAAGAACAAATGCCGGCCTCTATTGAATATGGTCTCAATATTAAAACCGGCATATACATCTTCTAGATCCTTTGGGTTTTCCAAATCAGTGATATCGAAAATATTGATATTGTTCCAATCAACAGCGTATAGATAATCATCTACAATCTTAAAACGTGCCAAAGAACCCCCTTGGCCCGTATTCGAATCTGCAGCCGTTTCTTCTAAGAATACGTTACGCCCATTGAGCTGTTCCTCATATTCAGAGATCAATCTACGTTCGGTAACGGTTTCCCAGCCTATGATCATTTCATTTTCATAATCAATATCAACATCTTCGAAAAAATCCGCTCCTAACGGCCATACGATATTATCACGAAGTACATTTTCCAATCGATTTACGATCGTGATATTGTTCACGTCTGAAATATCCAGAACCATTAGATCCATAATACTATCGGCATATAGATAGTCATCTTTTACAGATATATCTACGTTGCCCGCTATTTTGATAAAGGATACTTTCTTGGGATCGGAAGGGTCGCTGTTATCGATAACATGAACGCCCCTGTATTTGTCGTTTACGAAAATATAGTTCTTGTACGCGTAGATTTTCCCAGATTCCTCAATGGGCATGGGTGCGATGATGTCGACACCGTTCTTGAACTCGGCCTTGCTTATTTTTAGGGGTTTGGCCACTAGGTAGTTGGCATACTTGCTATTATCGTTCTTTTCGCAAGAAACAAATGCTATTGAAACCGTGAACAATAGTAAAAGAAAGTGCTTTCTCATTTTGTAAATTATTTATTGGTTTGTACCTATAAGATACGACTAACGTCTTTAGGTTGCGTTAAAATCGAAAAACTCGTTGAAATACCATTTTCAGTTTCTATTTTCCGTCACCAAAACCAATACTGTCTTTATAAATAAAGGACACCCCTCTTTTTCAGCGGGGCTGGTTAAACCCCAGGACCGGTCGGAGGGATACGGGAGAGTTTCACTAAGTAAAGAATCCTCGGGGCAAGCGCAATGTCATTAAGTTAAGGTTATAATAATATGATTATCAGTTATTTATATTTGTTTGTGAGATGTATTTTTCGTATATTTAAGTGATGATCAATCCGTTATTATGATTCAAAAAAAACATCTGTTCTATTTTAGAAATGCTTCGGAAAGAAATTTTCAGTAATTCTCTTCAAGAGGCCTTTAAAGAAAATAAAATGGATTTTACAAGAACAAGAAAACAGTCATTTTCCACAACATTACTCTTTATGATGAACCTTCTGAGCAAAAGTCTAGCGATAGAGATCGATAACTTTGTAGATCAGCTGCGCAACGGTTGTAATGTTATAGGGTCACGATCTTTTACAAAAAGTGCATTCGTACAATATCGAAAAAAGATAG
>JAJRSY010000292.1 GCA_024278565.1 Bacteroidota bacterium | reverse complement strand
TACCTTGACCATAAAAGGAAAACCTGTAGAATTGGAACTGGGCGTATACTCCCCGCCCAGAATATTTTATCTCTACGATAAAATTTATGTCAGTGTCACCGATTTACAAAACCAAAGGATCTACCTTTTCGACAGCCAAGCGAAACCTATATCAGGCTTTCCCGTTTCGGGTTCTTCTTTAATAAACCTGACGGATATGGGCAATGACAAAAAACTGTCACTTGTAGTGCGTGAGCGAGACAGTTCGTTGATCACCTACAAAATACACTGACCCTTACTTTACAAACTACACGCTATTCTATACCGACTGTACATTTTTTCCTGTAAAATATACTATTCAAGACTGTTGGTTGTGTCACCCTTTTTACATTTCAGACACTAACTGTTGATTCTTCGGTCTATTTGACTTATTCATAATGTCATCTGAAAGCATCAAAGAACACTTAAAAATTTCAACTCATGAAAACCTTACAGCAGCTCCTCAAATTCATACTACTCATTATCTGCATGTTGGCATTCAAATGCCCAGTTTCTTAAAAAACTGGGCAAGAGGGCCGAAAAAGCAGCAGAGCGTGTCGTAGAAAGAAGAGTAGAACAAGAGACCGAAAAAAAAACCGATGCTGCCCTTGATAGTATTCTTGAACCCGGTCAAAAAAAGAAGAGGAAGCCAAAGTCGAACAAAAAAGAATCAGAAAACACTTCAAACGACCAATCCGATTCCGATCAGGGTAACGAGACAACAAACCCTACAGCACCATCCAGTGATAGTGGACCAAAATCGATCAAGGTCTACAGTAAGTTTGATTTTGTGGCTGGTGACAAACCCCTGTTCTTTGATGACTTTGGCAATGATTTTGTGGGAGATTTTCCCTCGAAATGGAATTCCAACGGAAGCGGTGAAATTGTTCTTATGGGCGACAACAATGAAAAATGGATGGAAATAAAACCCGGGAGCTCTACCTTTTACATTCCAGATACACCAAACCTTCCTGAAGAATTTACAGTGGAATTCGACCTCATGACTGCCGGACTGGACAGGAAAACATCCTCTGGCTCAAAATTGATCCTACGTTTAGATGATAACACCACCTTTACGACCAATAAGAATACTGCGGCGATCGAAATTCCGTTTTGCCAATTTATTGCTATTGGAATGGTCATAGAATCATGGAGCGATGGAAAACGGACCATGCGAAATTCATTGAGTGTAGATATCAGAAAAACCATTTTAGAGCCAGTGCACATATCAATGGCGATAAACAAACAAAGGGTACGGTTTTGGATTAACGAGGTCAAGTATGTTGATATCCCCAAACTGTTGCCGATCGCCGATATACAATCGATAAAATTTTCTCCAATACGCCTAAGGGACGGTATCGATAGAATTTTTATCAAAAACTTAAAAGTAATGGAGGGCGGTGTTGACCTTCGTAGAAAATTGATCTCAGAAGGCAGAATATCTACCAACGGTATCTTGTTCGATAGTGGCTCGGCCAACATTCAGCCCCGATCTATGGGCATCATTCGACAAATTTCGCAAGTACTGCAACAAGAAAGTGGTATGAACCTGAAAATCGTCGGCCATACCGATGGTGATGGAAACGACAACACCAATTTGGAACTTTCCAAAAAACGAGCCGATGCCGTTAAGAACACCCTTGTAACCATATATAATATATCAGCAGATCGGTTACAGACCGATGGCAAGGGAGAATCGGAACCTGTGGGCGACAATGCCACTACCGATGGCAAAGCCCAAAACCGAAGGGTTGAATTTATCAAACAATAATAGTCATTGAACACCTTTTAAACAGTTAAACACAGAATCATGAAAAAATTATTTTTAACAGCCCTCGTAGTGGCATTGGGTACAACGACACTAATTGCCCAAAGCAACTGTAGTAAATACTACCCCATGAAAGAAGGTACAACCTTCGAATATACCCAGTTCGACAAAAAAGGAAAAAACAACGGCACCAGTAGTTTTACCATTACCAATTCACAGAACCAGAATGGAGAAACCGTGGCCACAATGCACATGAAATACAGTGATAAAAAAGGCAAAAGCACCTACGAATCAAATTACAACATCACTTGTACCGGTGATGGCATCAAAATCGATTTCGCCTCATTGATGCCCACAAAAATGATAGAACAATACAAAGACATGGACCTTAAAATGGATATGAGCGGTACCGATATCGAACTGCCCAACAACCTCAGCGTTGGTCAACAATTGGCCGATGCCAACATAAGCCTAAAAATGGATATGGGCGTTATGAAAATGAACATCACGGTAGATATGGTCGACCGCAAAGTAGAAAAGCGAGAACAGGTCACAACAGCGGCCGGCACCTTTGATTGTTTTCTGATTACAGAAACCAGTAAATCGGAAACCATGGGAATGGCTCAAGAGATGACCTCAAAACTATGGCTTGCAGAGGGTATCGGTATGGTCAAGCAAGAAATGTACAAAAAGAACGGCAATCTTATGTATCGTTCAGAGCTCTCTAAATTCAGCAACTAGCACATTATGAATATGAAAAACAAATTTAGAATGCTCGTCGCAGTAGTAACGGCAATTACATTTTTG